>NZ_PEMX01000021.1:0-86768 GCF_002759075.1 Pseudomonas sp. 382 | reverse complement strand
CCATCCATGAACCTGATCGACTGCTACGTCACGAAGATCCTCGGCGAGCCGTACCGCAAGTTCGGCGCCTGTTGGGTCGATGCCGAATACGAGGCCTATGGCCGGATCAGCAAAACCCAGCTCATGTCCCGCACCGAGGAAGCCGCCCGGGCGGCGAAGGTCGGGCACCATTTCTTGGCCTGACCCTCTATATAAAGGAGACACCCATGCGACACGCAGAAAACATTGACCGCTTCCTGCGCCTCGACGAGGTGCTGCACGTGACCGGGATCGGGCGGAACACCGTCTATCGCAGAATCCGTGAGGGCACCTTTCCAAAACAGGTTAAGATAGGCCCCAATTCAGTCGCCTGGCGCCAGTCGGACATCACCCAGTGGATGACCTCTTTCGAGCCCAGCAACGACCAATCAGTACATTGAGCAGTACATTGAAATACCAATTTCCGCTCAAACCCTTACCCCACCAGCTATACAGGTCCACCAGTGGAAATCTTCAAGGAATTTACATTCGAGTCAGCCCACCGCCTGCCCCACGTTCCTGAAGGGCACAAGTGCGGCCGCCTGCACGGCCACTCGTTCAAGGTCGGCCTGCACCTGACCGGCCCGCTCGACCCGCACACCGGCTGGATTCGTGACTTCGCCGAGGTCAAGGCGATCTTCAAGCCGATCTACGAGCAGTTGGACCACAACTACCTGAACGACATCCCAGGCCTCGAAAACCCGACCAGCGAAGTGATCGCCAAGTGGATCTGGGAGCAAGTCAAACCGCTGATGCCAGAGCTGTCCAAAGTGCGCATCCACGAAACCTGCACCAGCGGCTGCGAATACTGCGGCGACTGACTCAGGGCGACCAGGGGTAGCGGCGCACCTCTACCGTGACCCTGCCCCCGCCCACGGCCCCCGAGGACAGGTAAGGGCGCTTGGCCTGGAACCTTCGGGTGACCCGATTGCCAGCGCTGTCGAGCATGCGCAGGTTGGCGAAACGCCCGCCGACTTTCAGTGCCCGGGGATCCAGGCCTTCGAACTGCCACAGGCCGCCCCCCGTGTACTTGACCCACTCTGGAGGGTCGCTCCAGGTGGCGTACATCCCCAAGTAGCCGACCGGGTCTGCCTCCAGGACCCACGGCAGCAAAGCCGGGTTGGCGCGCAGGTCGCGGTCGTTTTGCAACGGGCGCAGCTGATAGTAGCGCTTGCCCGCGTCCTGGTAGGCACCGAACCAGAACAACTGATGAATCGCTACCGCATGCCTGGCCGGGCGCTCCGACCAGGGCTCGAGCGAGCCGGCACGGCTCTCGGTGCGAAGGTAACCATCTTCGCCATCCCCGCTTTCGAATCGAACCCAGATGGGCTTGACCCTGGAAACGGCTGTTGGCCATTCGGCCGGCGAGATGTGCTGGTCGTCGAGTTGCCAGTAAAGCCTGCCGATGAAAGAGTGCGCGGGCTCGAATGCGTAGTACAGGGACATGCTCGGTCCTCTTGCCTGAACGTGGAGCGTCAGGCTAGGGGCAGGCACTCACGGCATGCAGCGAGAAGCCGTTACCCCAGCGTATCCCTGAGAAAGGCAGGCGCGATGTAGCGTTGGTAATGCGCCTCGGACAACAGGAAGAATTCACGGTCGATTGCATCGCGCAGCTGTGGCAGCTCCCAGTCGCGAAACTCCGGCAGCAGCACCATCCCGTATGCCTCCAGCTCGCGGATCATCCGCGCCCCGCGGGCGATCAGCTGATAGGCCCAGCAGTATTCGGACTGTTGCTCGACGAAGCGGATCGAGCGCTGCTGCAGCTGCTGGCGCAGCAGGCCTTTGTCGAACACTTCCAGCTTGGCCATCATCACCTGCACCAGCAGTTGCTCCAGGCGCAGCCAGACGGCGCGCTTCTGTTCGTCGTCGTAGCCGTTCCAGTTGATCACTTCATGGTGGAAACGCTTGCAGCCACGGCAAACCGTGTCTCCGTAGACAGTGGAACAGAGGCCGACACACGGGGTCTTGATGGACTGGTTGGACATTGAAAACAACGGCTTGGCGGTGGAATACGGGGTCATGTTAGCCCTTTGTCTAACCAGGGTCACCCGTTAAAGTCGTGATCGCTGCCTTACCTTCGGGCTTTTTTTGCCGTAGAATCACCCCGCCTTTTCAAGGCAACAATGTCCGTTGGAAGCTGTTTTCAAAGCGTCACGAGCACAGTTCATCCGGTAGAACGGCGTTGGCCCGGGCCATGCACCCCTCGCATGCCCGAGCCAGCCCTCATCAGCTCCCGTTCTGCAGGCGTAAAACTTTGAAAGCAGCTTCTGTAAGGATTCTCTGCGACTCTGGCTGGGCGGCCCACAAAGCCGTGGCAGCGCATGGGTGCATTGAATGCTGGATGAGCGTCCCGGACTCCCTTTAGGGACCACTGATGAGGGTAATAACTGTGCTTGAAGCCTACCGCAAACACATCGAAGAGCGTGCCGCCCTGGGTATCGTGCCCCAGCCGCTGAACGCCGAACAAACTGCAGGCCTGGTCGAGCTGCTGAAAAACCCGCCGGCCGGCGAAGAAGCCTTCCTCGTAGACCTGATCACCAACCGCGTTCCGCCAGGGGTCGACGAAGCTGCCTACGTCAAGGCCGCTTTCCTCTCAGCCGTGGCCAAGGGCGAAGCCAAATCGCCACTGATCGACCGCAAGCACGCTGCTGAACTGCTGGGCACCATGCAGGGCGGCTACAACATCGAAACGCTGGTCGCGCTGCTCGACGACGCCGAACTGGGCGCCGTCGCGGCCGAACAGCTCAAGCACACCCTGCTGATGTTCGATGCCTTCCACGACGTGGCCGAAAAAGCCAAGGCCGGCAACGTTCACGCCAAAGCAGTACTGGAATCCTGGGCTGCCGGCGAGTGGTTCACCTCGCGTCCGGCCATCGCCGACAAGTACACCCTGACCGTGTTCAAGGTGCCTGGCGAAACCAACACCGACGACCTGTCCCCTGCCCCGGACGCCTGGTCGCGCCCTGACATCCCGCTGCACGCCCTGGCCATGCTGAAAATGGCCCGTGATGGCATCGAACCGCAACAGCCTGGTTCGGTTGGCCCGCTGGCACAGATCGAAGCGGTCAAGGCCAAGGGCTTCCCGGTTGCCTACGTCGGTGACGTGGTCGGTACCGGTTCTTCGCGTAAATCCGCCACCAACTCGGTGCTGTGGTTCTTCGGCGACGACATCCCGTACGTGCCGAACAAGCGCGCCGGTGGCTTCTGCTTCGGCACCAAGATCGCCCCGATCTTCTACAACACCATGGAAGACGCCGGCGCCCTGCCGATCGAATTCGACTGCACCAACCTGGCCATGGGCGACGTCATCGACGTCTACCCGTTCAAAGGTGAAGTGCGCCGTCACGGCAGCGACGAGCTGGTCACCGAGTTCGCGCTGAAAACCGAAGTACTGCTGGATGAAGTCCGCGCTGGCGGCCGTATCCCGCTGATCGTTGGCCGTGGCCTGACCGAAAAAGCCCGTGCCGAACTGGGCCTGGGCCCTTCCGACCTGTTCAAGAAGCCAGAGCAGCCTGCCGACACCGGCAAAGGCTTCACCCTGGCGCAGAAGATGGTTGGCCGCGCCTGTGGTCTGCCGGAAGGCCAGGGCGTGCGCCCGGGTGCCTACTGCGAGCCGAAGATGACCACCGTCGGTTCCCAGGACACCACTGGCCCGATGACTCGCGACGAACTGAAAGACCTGGCGTGCCTGGGCTTCTCCGCTGACCTGGTGATGCAGTCGTTCTGCCACACCGCAGCCTATCCGAAGCCGATCGACGTAAACACCCACCACACCCTGCCAGACTTCATCCGCACCCGTGGCGGCGTGTCGCTGCGCCCAGGCGACGGCATCATCCACAGCTGGCTGAACCGCATGCTGATGCCTGACACCGTAGGTACCGGTGGTGACTCGCACACCCGCTTCCCGATCGGCATCTCGTTCCCGGCCGGTTCCGGCCTGGTGGCCTTCGCCGCCGCCACCGGCGTCATGCCGCTGGACATGCCAGAATCGATCCTGGTGCGCTTCAAGGGCAAACTGCAACCTGGCATCACCCTGCGTGACCTGGTTCATGCCATCCCTTACTACGCGATCCAGAAGGGCCTGCTGACCGTCGAGAAGAAAGGCAAGAAGAACGCCTTCTCCGGCCGCATCCTGGAAATCGAAGGCCTGGACGACCTGACCGTCGAGCAAGCCTTCGAGCTGTCCGACGCCTCGGCCGAGCGTTCCGCCGCGGGCTGCACCATCAAGCTGCCGGAAAAGGCCATCGCCGAATACCTGCAGTCCAACATCACCCTGCTGCGCTGGATGATCGGCGAAGGCTACGGCGATGCCCGCACCCTGGAGCGTCGTGCCCAGGCCATGGAAGCCTGGCTGGCCAAGCCTGAACTGCTGTCGGCCGACGCCGATGCCGAATACGCCGAAATCATCGAAATCGACCTGGCCGACGTCAAGGAGCCTGTGCTCTGCGCGCCGAACGACCCGGACGATGCCCGCCTGCTGTCCTCGGTACAAGGCGAGAAGATCGACGAAGTGTTCATCGGTTCGTGCATGACCAACATCGGTCACTTCCGCGCTGCCGGCAAGCTGCTGGACAAGGTCAAGGGCGGTATCCCGACCCGTCTGTGGCTGGCCCCGCCAACCAAGATGGACGCCCATCAGCTGACCGAAGAAGGCTACTACGGCATCTACGGCAAGGCTGGCGCTCGCATGGAAATGCCAGGCTGCTCGCTGTGCATGGGTAACCAGGCACGTGTGCAAACCGGTTCGACCGTGGTTTCCACCTCGACCCGTAACTTCCCGAACCGTCTGGGCGACGCCACCAACGTGTACCTGGCCTCGGCCGAGCTCGCCGCGGTCGCATCGATCCTCGGCAAGCTGCCGACCGTCGAAGAGTACATGCAGTACGCCAAAGACATCGACAGCATGGCTGCCGACGTCTACCGCTACCTGAGCTTCGACCAGATCGCCGAGTTCCGTGAAGCGGCTGCCAACGCCAAGATCCCTGTGGTTCAGGCGTAAGCATCGGTTGTAGGCTGTAAGACAAAGCCCCGGCAGAAATGCCGGGGCTTTTTTTTGTCACCTGTGCCGGCCCCTTCGCGGGTAAACCCGCTCCCACAGGAGCCCCACAGTCTTCAAGACCTGTAGAGAACCCTGTGGGAGCGGCTTTAGCCGCGAAGAGGCCGTCACAGGCCACATCAAATCACGAACAAATCCACAAACCTGTGCACCGCCATCTGCTCCAGCAGTTGCTGGTCCTTGCACAGTTCGAAAATCTGCTGACACCGCTGCCGCACAAAGCGCGTCGCCAGGTTGCTTCTGAACTTGGCCTCCAGCAGCGGTATCCCCTCCTCGCGCCGCCGCCGATGCCCGATCGGGTACTCCACCAGCACCTGCTCGGTACAGCTGCCATCCTTGAAGAACACCTGCACGGCATTGGCGATCGAGCGCTTGTCCGCCTCCAGGTACTCGCGACTGAAGCGCGGGTCTTCAACCACTTCCATCTTCTCGCGCAGACGATCGATGCTCGGGTGGTTGGCATGAAAGGCATCTTCATAATGCTCGGCCACCAGGTGGCCGAAGATCAGCGGTACCGCCACCATGTATTGCAGGCAATGGTCACGGTCAGCGGCATTGGCCAACGAGCCGCTCTTGGAAATGATACGGATCGCCGATTCCTGGGTGGTAATGACAATGCGGTCGATCTCATGCAGGCGGTTACGCACCAGAGGATGCAGGGTGACCGCCGCCTCACAGGCGGTCTGGGCGTGGAATTCGGCCGGGAAGCTGACCTTGAACAGCACATTCTCCATCACGTAACTGGCCAGGGGTTGCGGCAGGCGCAGCTCATACTGGCCGGAGGGCTTCACCGCCAGGTCCTTGTTGGTGTGGCTGAACGAGACGTCATGAAACCCCCACTGCGGCGCAGTCAGCACGCCCGGCACGCCCATCTCGCCACGCAGCGCGATATCGGCCAGGCGCACGCCGCGGCTGGAAGCGTCACCGGCCGCCCAGGACTTGCGCGAGCCAGCATTGGGGGCATGGCGATAGGTGCGCAGCGCCTGGCCATCGACGAAGGCATGGGACAAGGCCGATAGCATCTGCTCGCGGTTGGCGCCCATCAGCCGGGCGCACACGGCGGTGGAGGCTACCTTGACCAGAATCACGTGATCCAGGCCGACGCGGTTGAATGAGTTTTCCAGCGCCAGCACGCCTTGGATCTCGTGGGCCATGACCATCGCTTGCAGCACCTCACGCATCAGCAACGGCGCCTCACCCGCGGCCACGCGCTTCTGTGAAAGGTGATCGGCAACGGCGAGGATGCCGCCAAGGTTGTCCGAAGGGTGCGCCCACTCGGCAGCCAGCCAGGTGTCGTTGTAGTCCAGCCAGCGCACGGTGCAGCCGATGTCCCAGGCGGCCTTGACCGGGTCGAGGCGATAGGCGGTACCCGGTACGCGCGCACCATTGGGCACCACGGTGCCTTCCACCAGCGGGCCGAGGAGCTTGGTGCACTCGGGGAAGCGCAAGGCCAGCAGGCCGCAGCCGAGGGTATCCATCAGGCAGTTGCGTGCGGTGTCCAGGGCTTCAGGGGATTCGACGCGGTAGCCGAGGGCGTAGTCGGCGAGGGTTTGCAGCACCCGGTCGTAGTCCGGGCGGTCGTTCAGGTCCACGTTGGCGCTCATAGCCAGCTCCCTTCAGAATTGCCGGGGCTGCGTTGCAGCCCTTCGCGGGCTTGCCCGCTCCAACAGGGATCACACTGAACTTGAAAGTCGTGCAATACCTGTAGGAGCGGGCGTGCCCGCGAAGGGCCGCAAAGCGGCCCCATCAACTAAAGCCGAGCGCCAGTGGTGCGTTAGAAGCTATCGCCAGGCACGCGAACCCAGCCCTCCATCAGCACGCGAGCACTGCGGCTCATGATTGCCTTGGTCACCGTCCACTGGCCATCCACCTGGCGCGCCTCGGCCCCGACCCGCAAGGTGCCGGACGGATGACCGAAACGCACGGCACTGCGCTCACCCCCGCCCGCAGCGAGGTTGACCAATGTGCCCGGAATGGCCGCGGCGGTGCCGATGGCCACGGCTGCGGTGCCCATCATCGCGTGGTGCAGCTTGCCCATCGACAGCGCACGCACCAGCAGGTCGATGTCACCGGCCGCAACCGCCTTGCCACTGGACGCAGTGTAGGTGCTCGGCGGCGCAACGAAAGCCACCTTCGGCGTGTGCTGACGCCCGGCAGCCTGGTCGACATGCTCGATCAGGCCCATGCGCACGGCTGCGTAGGCACGAATGGACTCGAAGCGCTGCAGCGCCTGGGGGTCGCCATTGATCGCATCCTGCAACTCGGTACCGGTGTAACCGATGTCGGCGGCATTGACGAACACGGTCGGGATGCCAGCGTTGATCAAGGTCGCCTTGAAGATGCCCACCCCCGGCACTTCCAGGTCGTCCACCAGGTTGCCCGTAGGGAACATTGCCCCACCGTCGCCATCCTCGTCGGCGGCCGGATCGAGGAACTCCAATTGCACTTCAGCGGCCGGGAAGGTCACGCCGTCGAGTTCGAAGTCGCCTGTTTCCTGCACTTCACCTTCGGTGATCGGCACATGGGCGATGATGGTCTTGCCGATGTTGGCCTGCCAGATGCGCACAGTGGCGATGCCATTGCGGGGAATGCGCGCCGGCTCGACCAGGCCGTTGCTGATGGCGAACGAGCCGACCGCCGCAGACAGGTTGCCGCAGTTGCCGCTCCAGTCGACGAAAGCCTTGTCGATGGCGACCTGGCCGAACAGGTAGTCGACATCGTGCCCGGGCTTGATGCTCTTCGACAGGATGACCGTCTTGCTGGTGCTCGAGGTGGCGCCGCCCATGCCGTCGATCTGTTTGGCGTAAGGGTCGGGGCTGCCGATTACCCGCAACAGCAAGGCATCGCGCGCCGGGCCTGGGACCTGAGCAGGCTCTGGCAGGTCCTGCAGGCGGAAGAACACGCCCTTGCTGGTGCCGCCACGGATGTAGGTGGCGGGGATTTTCACTTGTGGTACATGTGCCATGTTCAAGTCCTGTTCAAGCGGTCGCTTCGAGGAAGTCCTGGGCAAAGCGCTGCAGCACTCCGCCCGCCTCATAGATCGACACTTCCTCGGCAGTGTCCAGGCGGCAGGTCACTGGCACTTCGACACGCTCGCCATTGCGTCGCGTCACCACCAGGGTCAGCGTCGCCCGTGGCTTGCGCTCGCCGAGCACGTCATAGGTCTCGCTGCCATCCAGGCCCAGGGTCTTGCGGTCGGTACCCGGCTTGAATTCCAGTGGCAAAACGCCCATGCCCACCAGGTTGGTGCGGTGAATGCGCTCGAAGCCCTCGGCGACGATCGCCTCGACACCGGCCAGGCGCACGCCCTTGGCCGCCCAGTCGCGGGACGAGCCCTGGCCATAGTCGCCACCGGCTACTATGATCAGCGGCTGCTTGCGCGCCATGTAGGTCTCGATGGCTTCCCACATGCGGGTCACCTTGCCTTCCGGCTCGATGCGCGCCAGCGAGCCTTGCTTCACGCTGCCGTCTTCGTTGCGCACCATTTCGTTGAACAGCTTGGGGTTGGCGAAGGTGGCGCGCTGGGCGGTCAGGTGGTCGCCGCGGTGGGTGGCATAGGAATTGAAGTCCTCTTCCGGCAGGCCCATCTTCGCCAGGTACTCACCGGCGGCACTGTCGAGGAGGATGGCGTTGGATGGCGACAGGTGGTCGGTGGTGATGTTGTCCGGCAGTACCGCCAGCGGGCGCATGCCGCGCAGGGTGCGCTCGCCAGCCAGGGCGCCTTCCCAGTACGGCGGGCGGCGGATATAGGTGCTCATCGGGCGCCAGTCGTAAAGTGGCGCGACTTTCGGCCCGCGCTCTTCTTCAATGGCGAACATCGGGATATAGACCTTGCGGAACTGCTCCGGCTTGACCGCCGCACGCACCACCGCGTCGATTTCCTCGTCGCTCGGCCAGATGTCCTTGAGGCGGATTTCCTTGCCGTCGACCACGCCCAGCACGTCCTTTTCGATGTCGAAACGGATGGTGCCGGCAATCGCATAGGCCACCACCAGCGGCGGCGAAGCAAGGAACGCCTGCTTGGCATACGGGTGGATGCGCCCATCGAAGTTGCGGTTGCCCGACAACACGGCGGTGGCGTACAGGTCCCGGTCGATGATTTCCTGCTGGATCACCGGGTCCAGTGCGCCGGACATGCCGTTGCAGGTGGTGCAGGCGAAGGCGACGATGCCGAAGCCCAGTTGCTCCAGTTCTTTCTCCAGCCCCGCTTCTTCCAGGTACAGCTGCACGGCCTTGGAGCCGGGTGCCAGCGACGACTTGACCCACGGCTTGCGGTTGAGGCCGAGCTTGTTGGCGTTGCGCGCCAGCAGGCCTGCGGCAATCACGTTGCGCGGGTTGCTGGTGTTGGTGCAGCTGGTGATGGCGGCGATGATCACTGCACCGTCAGGCATCTGCCCCGGCACTTCTTCCCAGGCACCGGCGATGCCCTTGGCCGCCAGGTCGCTGGTAGCGACGCGGGCGTGCGGGTTGGACGGGCCGGCCATGTTGCGCACCACGCTCGACAGGTCGAAGCTCAGGGTGCGTTCGTATTCGGCCTTGGCCAGGCTGTCGGCCCACAGGCCGGTGACCTTGGCGTAGGTTTCCACCAACTGCACCTGCTGGTCATCACGGCCGGTCAGCTTGAGGTAGTCGATGGTCTGCTGGTCGATGGCGAACATCGCAGCGGTGGCGCCGTACTCCGGGGCCATGTTGGAAATGGTCGCACGGTCGCCCAGGGTCAGGGCGCGTGCGCCTTCGCCATGGAACTCGAGGTAGGCGCCGACCACTTTCTGCTTGCGCAGGAACTCGGTAAGGGCCAATACCAGGTCGGTGGCGGTGATGTTCGGCGCCAGCTTGCCGGTCAGCTCGACGCCGATGATTTCCGGCAGGCGCATCCACGAGGCACGGCCAAGCATGACGTTTTCGGCTTCAAGGCCACCGACACCGATGGCGATAACGCCCAATGCATCGACATGCGGGGTATGGCTGTCGGTGCCGACGCAGGTGTCCGGGTAGGCCACGCCGCGGTCGCTATGGATCACCGGCGACATTTTCTCCAGGTTGATCTGGTGCATGATGCCGTTGCCGGGCTGGATCACGTCGACGTTCTTGAACGCCTTCTTGGTCCAGTTGATGAAATGGAAACGGTCTTCGTTACGACGGTCTTCGATGGCGCGGTTCTTCTCGAACGCCTGCGGATCGAAGCCACCGCACTCCACGGCCAGGGAGTGGTCGACGATCAGCTGCACCGGCACCACCGGGTTGACCTGGGCCGGGTCACCGCCCTTGTCGGCGATGGCATCGCGCAGGCCGGCCAGATCGACCAGGGCGGTCTGGCCGAGGATGTCATGGCACACCACGCGGGCCGGGAACCACGGGAAGTCGAGGTCGCGCTTGCGCTCGATCAACTGGCCCAGCGAGGCATCGAGAGTGGCCGGATCGCAGCGGCGCACCAGGTTTTCGGCCAGCACGCGGGAGGTATACGGCAGGCTGTCGTAGGCACCGGGCTTGATGGCCTCGACGGCAGCGCGGGCATCGAAGTAGTCCAGGGCTGTGCCTGGCAGGTTCTTGCGGTAGGCAGTGTTCATATCGTTATCAGGCTCGGTCACGGTATTCGGTAAGCAGGTCTGGCCCTTGGGGCGCTGCGCGCCCCTTTCGCGACACAAGGCCGCTCCTACAGGAACTGCGCCGCGCCTGTAGGAGCGGCCTTGTGTCGCGAAAGGGCTGCGCAGCAGCCCCGGCGATCTACGACTCAGCGCTGTTCGATCGGCACGAACTGGCGCTGTTCGACGCCGACATACTCGGCGCTCGGGCGGATGATGCGGTTGTTGGCGCGCTGTTCGAACACGTGCGCGGCCCAGCCGGTCAGGCGCGAGCAGACGAAGATCGGGGTGAACAGCTTGGTCGGAATGCCCATGAAGTGGTACGCCGAGGCATGGTAGAAGTCGGCGTTGGGGAACAGGCGCTTCTGCTCCCACATGGTCTTGTCGATGGCTTCGGAGACCGGGTACAGGACCTTGTCACCGACCTGGTCGGCCAGCTGCTTCGACCAGCCCTTGATCACCTCGTTGCGCGGGTCGGACTCTTTGTAGATCGCGTGGCCGAAGCCCATGATCTTGTCCTTGCGCTCAAGCATGCGCAGTAGCTCGGCGGTGGCCTCCTGCGGGCTCTGGAAGCGCTCGATCAGCTCCATCGCCGCTTCGTTGGCACCACCGTGCAGCGGGCCGCGCAGCGAGCCGATGGCGGCGGTGACGCAGGAGTACAGGTCGGACAGGGTCGACGCGCAAACCCGCGCAGTAAAGGTCGAGGCATTGAACTCATGCTCGGCGTAGAGGATCAGCGACACGTTCATCACCTTGACGTGCAGCTCGCTTGGCTTCTTGCCATGCAGCAGGTGCAGGAAGTGGCCGCCGAGGGTGTCTTCGTCGCTGGTGCAGTCGATGCGCACGCCGTGGTGGGTGAAGCGGTACCAGTAGCACATCACTGCCGGGAACAGCGCCAGCAGGCGGTCGGTCTTCTCGCGCTGGGCGTCGAAGGTCAGCTCCGGCTCCAGGGTACCGAGCACCGAGCAACCGGTGCGCATCACATCCATCGGATGGGCGTCGCGAGGGATGCGTTCGAGCACCTCTTTCAGCGCCTGTGGCAGGTCACGCAGGCCCTTGAGCTTGCGTTTGTAGTCGGCCAGCTCCGCCTTGCTCGGCAGCTCGCCATACAGCAGCAGATAGGCGACTTCCTCGAATTCGGCACCGGCGGCCAGGTCACGGACGTCGTAGCCACGGTAGGTCAGGCCGGCGCCGGCCTGGCCCACGGTCGACAGAGCAGTCTGGCCGGCCACCTGGCCGCGCAGGCCAGCGCCACTGAGTACTTTTGCTTCGGCCATGGTGTTTCTCCTTTCTTGAACTTGTTATGGAAGCGATCTGGCTGATTCGAGAGCGGTGCGCTCAACCTTTCTTCTGGGCAAACAGCGCGTCGAGGCTCTGCTCGAAGGCGTGGTAGCCAATGGCATCGTAGAGCTCCATGCGGGTCTGCATGGTGTCGATCACGTTTTTCTGGGTACCGTCGCGGCGGAGCGCGGTATAGACGTTTTCAGCCGCCTTGTTCATGGCCCGGAACGCCGACAGCGGGTACAGCACCAGCGACACGTCGACCGAGGCCAGTTCTTCGGTGGTGTACAGCGGTGTAGCGCCAAACTCGGTGATGTTGGCCAGGATCGGTGCCTGCACGCGGTCGGCGAAGGTCTTGTACATCGACAGTTCGGTGATGGCTTCCGGGAAGATCATGTCGGCGCCGGCCTCGATGCAGGCAGCAGCCCGGTCCAGGGCAGCGTTCAGACCTTCCACCGCCAGGGCGTCGGTGCGCGCCATGATCACGAAGCTGTCATCGGTGCGGGCATCCACTGCCGCCTTGATGCGATCGACCATCTCCTGCTGGCTGACGATTTCTTTGTTCGGGCGGTGGCCGCAGCGTTTGGCGCCAACCTGGTCCTCGATGTGGATGGCCGCAGCGCCGAACTTGCACATCGAACGCACGGTGCGGGCGACGTTGAAGGCCGAAGCGCCGAAACCGGTGTCGACATCCACCAGCAAGGGCACGTCGCAGACATCGGTGATGCGGCGCACATCGGTCAGCACATCATCCAGGCCACTGATGCCCAGGTCAGGCAGGCCCAGGGAGCCGGCAGCAACGCCGCCACCGGACAGGTAGATGGCTTTGAAACCGGCACGCTTGGCCAGCAGTGCATGGTTGGCGTTGATCGCGCCGACCACTTGCAGCGGGTGTTCGGCGGCAACGGCGTCGCGGAAACGCTGACCGGGGGTGCTGTTCACAGTCATTTCTCACCTCGTGGGCTGTTGTTGTTGGCGTCCAGATAGTGACGCTCGATGTTGCGCTTGGACGCGCCGATATGGCGGCGCATCAGGAGTTCGGCCAGTTCGCCGTCACGGTCGGCAATGGCATCGAGAATGCGGTGGTGTTCGGCAAAGGCCTGGCGCGGCCGGTTGGGCGTGGCGGAAAACTGGATGCGGTACATGCGCACCAGTTGATACAGCTCGCCGCAGAGCATCTTGACCAAGGTCTGGTTGCCGCTGCCCTGGATGATGCGGTAATGGAAGTCGTAGTCGCCTTCCTGCTGGTAGTAGCCAAGCCCGGCCTGGAACGCGGCATCGCGCTCATGGGTATCGAGCACCCGGCGCAGCTCGTCGATGTCGGCCTGGCTCATGCGCTCGGCGGCAAGGCGGCAGGCCATGCCTTCCAGCGACTCGCGGATTTCGTACAGCTCGATCAGTTCGGCGTGGTTGAGCGAAACCACCCGCGCGCCGACGTGCGGTACCCGCACCAGCAGGCGCTGCCCCTCCAGCCGATGGATGGCCTCGCGCAGCGGGCCGCGGCTGATGCCATAGGTACGTGCCAGCTCTGGCTCGGAGATCTTGCTGCCGGGGGCAATGTCGCCCTTGACGATCGCCGCCTGGATACGCCGAAAGACATTCTCGGACAAGGTTTCCGTTTCGTCTGCCTCGGCAGGGCTTGGGGTGGTGATGTCCAGCATATTGTCGACACCTTGCTAAGCGCTTGAGCAGAAACTAGCGAATCAGTGGCTCACAGTCAAAGACAAAATCAACATTGTCGACAATCGTCTAAGAACGAACTTACCCAGTGATGGCGTTGTCAGATCGCTTCACGCTGGCGTCAAGACGTCGGCGTGATAGAATGCCGCGCCTCCAAGGGGGTATCGATAGTGTATTTGTCATCAATTCATGTTGTTGACAGATGAACGAGGAAGCTTGTGCAGCCGTTGCCAGTCACCTTTACCCCGAACCCTGCACAGCTCAGCACCGCGCCAGGACTATGAGACTTACACCCGTATTATTGCTGTTATGCCTCACCCTGCTGCCGGCCCTTGGCCAGGCGGCGGGCAAGACCGTGTACGGTCTGAACGAATACGCCCGGCTTGGCGACCTCGACCTGGAAGTGGCCGCCAAGCTCGACACCGGAGCCAAGACCGCGTCGCTCAGTGCCCGTGACATCAAACGCTTCAAGCGCAACGGCGAAAGCTGGGTGCGCTTCTACCTGGCCATCGACGCCGCTCATTCGCACCCCATCGAGCGCCCTCTGGCCCGCGTGAGCAAGATCAAACGCCGCGCCGGCGACTATGATGCGGAATCCGGCAAGGCCTATACCGCCCGCCCGGTCATCGAACTTGAAATCTGCATGGGCCAGGCCCGGCGCACCATCGAAGTCAACCTCACCGACCGCAGCGCCTTCCAGTTCCCGCTGCTGATCGGCTCCGAGGCGCTCAAGCACTTCGACGCGCTGGTCGACCCAAGCCTTAAATACGCGGCCGGCAAACCTGCCTGTGCCACCGACGCTACCAAAGCAGAGTAATCCCGATGCGCTCTCTTACCCTCCATCTGAAAGTCCTGATCACCGTGCTGGTGTTGCTCGGCGTGGCGGTCACGGCCTATCAGATCTTCGTGCTCGGCATCCCGGTGACCGAAGACGAGACCGACGACCTGTGGAACATCGACGCCAAGGTCGAGTTCGTCGCCAGCTCCAAGGACCCGGTCAAGATCCAGATGTTCGTACCGCCGCTGAACCGCGACTATGTCAGCCTCAACGAGAGCTTCATCTCCAACAACTATGGGGTGAGCGTCAACCGCGCCGACGGCAACCGCAAGGTGACCTGGTCAGCGCGCCGTGTCAGCGGCAACCAGACCCTGTACTACCGGCTGGTGCTGACCAAGCGCTACAGCAACGAAAAGACCGCCATCAAAGGCCCGACCTTCCGTGACAGCCTGGCCATCGAAGGCCCGGAGAAAATCGCCGCCGAAGCCCTGATGGCCCCTATCCGCCAGCACTCGGCCGACGTCGAGACCTTTGTCAGCGAGACCATCAAACGGGTCAACAACCTCAACGACGACAACGTCAAGCTGCTGCTGGCCGGTGATACCTCGCCGATGAAGAAGGCCCAGGTCATCGACCTGCTGCTGTCGATCGCCCATGTGCCGATGGAAAAGGTCCACACCATCCGGCTGGTTGCCGACACGCCCCAGACCCCGGAGCTGTGGTTGCGCAGCTTCAATGGCAACGACTGGCTGTACTTCAACCCGGACACCGGCGAACAGGGCCTGCCGGCCGATCGCCTGCTGTGGTGGACCGGGGATGACAACCTGATTACCGTCGATGGCGGCAAGAAAGCCAACGTCACCTTCAGCATGAACAACAGCGAGATGAACGCCATCCGCCTGGCCAAGCTGACTGACGAGAACACCGACGCCGACTTCCTCGAATACTCGCTGTACGGCTTGCCGCTGCAGACCCAGCAGACCTTCATGATCATGGTCATGATCCCGATCGGCGTGCTGGTGATCCTGATCCTGCGCAACCTGATCGGCATCCAGACGCTGGGTACCTTTACCCCGGTGCTGATCGCCCTGGCCTTCCGCGAGACCCAGCTGGGCTTCGGCATCATGCTGTTCACGGTGATCACCGCCCTGGGCCTGTCGCTACGTTCGTACCTGGAACACCTGAAGCTGCAGATGCTGCCGCGCCTGTCGGTGGTGCTGACCTTTGTCGTGGTATTGATCGCCGCCATCAGCCTGTTCAGCCACAAGCTGGGCCTGGAGCGCGGCCTGTCGGTGGCGCTGTTCCCGATGGTGATCCTGACCATGACCATCGAGCGCCTGTCGATCACCTGGGAAGAACGCGGCGGTGGCCATGCCATGAAAGTGGCGATCGGAACCCTGTTCGCCGCCTCCCTGGCGCACTTGCTGATGATGGTGCCGGAGCTGGTGTACTTCGTCTTCACCTTCCCGGCCGTACTGTTGATCCTGGTGGGCTTCATGCTGGCGATGGGTCGCTACCGCGGCTACCGGCTGACCGAGCTGGTGCGTTTCAAGGCATTCCTGAAGAAGGCTGACGCCTGATGTTTGGCCTGATCAAGACATGGAAAGCCCTGGAGGCCCGGGGCATCATGGGGATCAACCGGCGCAACGCGGACTACGTGCTGAAGTACAACAAGCGGCACTTGTACCCGATCGTCGACGACAAGATCATCACCAAGGAGCGTGCGCTCGCTGCCGGCATCCATGTGCCGGAGATGTACGGCATCATCGAGACCGAGAAGCAGATCGAAAAGCTTCACGAGATCATCGGCGGGCGCAACGACTTCGTCATCAAGCCAGCGCAAGGCGCTGGTGGTGACGGCATCCTGGTGATCGCCGACCGCTTCGAGGACCGCTACCGCACGGTGTCGGGCAAGATCATCAGCCACGAGGAAATCGAGCACCAGGTGTCGAGCATCCTCACCGGGCTGTACTCGCTTGGCGGCCACCGAGACCGGGCGCTGATCGAGTATCGGGTGACCCCCGACCAGATCTTCAAGAGCATCAGCTACGAGGGTGTGCCGGACATCCGCATCATCGTGCTGATGGGCTACCCGGTGATGGCCATGCTGCGACTGCCGACTCGTCAGTCCGGTGGCAAGGCCAACCTGCACCAGGGCGCCATCGGCGTGGGTGTCGACCTGGCTACCGGCGTGACCCTGCGCGGCACCTGGCTGAACAACATCATCAGCAAGCACCCGGACACCACCAACGCGGTGGACGGCGTACAGCTGCCGAACTGGGACGGCTTCATGAAACTGGCCGCCGGCTGTTATGAGCTGTGCGGGCTGGGCTATATCGGCGTGGACATGGTGCTGGACCAGGACAAGGGGCCGCTGATTCTCGAACTCAACGCCCGCCCCGGCCTGAACATCCAGATCGCCAACGATACCGGGCTGACTCAGCGCACCCATGCCATCGAAGCGCACATCGAAGCGCTGGCCAAGGACGGGATTACCGAAGACGCCGAGCAACGTGTGCGGGTGACCCAGAATCTGTTCGGGCACGTGCATCCGCGTTAACCTTCAAGGGCCTTATCGCCGGCAAACCGGCTCTCACAGGCAAAGCACTGCTCCCAAGGCCTTCGCTGTGCCTGTGGGAGCGGGTTTACCCGCGAACACCGGCGAAGCCGGTGCCATACACCGCGCCGCTTTCTTCGCGGGTAAACCCGCCCCCACAGGGCTAGGCGCATTTCCTGCACAGGTCTACAATCGCCCTCCTCGCTTTTACATCGCCGTCCACACTGATGCCGACCTGTACGCTTCACCCCCTGCCCTATCAGCCCGACCCCGCTGCCTATTTCGCCCGCCTGCGCCAGGCCCCCGGCGCGATCCTGCTCGACAGCGCCCGCCCCGGTGCCGAACGCGGCCGCTTCGACCTGCTCAGCGCCTGGCCCGTGCAACACCTGCAGGCCCAGCCCGACGAGGATGGCCGCGCCTTCCTCGAACGCCTGCGTGCCAGCCTGGCACAACTGGGTGAAGCACAGCTGCCCGCCGGCATCGAACTGCCCTTCGGCGGCGGCCTGATCGGCTACCTGAGCTATGACTTCGGCCGCCGCCTGGAGCAGCTGCCCTGCCTTGCGAGCGACGACCTGGCGTTGCCCGAGGCACAACTGGGCCTGTACGCCTGGGCACTGCTGACCGACCACCAGCTTGGCACCAGCCAACTGGTGTTCCACCCGAGCCTGGCGCCTGAAGAGCGGGCTCGCCTGACGGCACTGTTCGAGGCTGTCGACACTTCGATGTGCGGCGATTTCCAACTGCTTGCCCCAATGCGGGGCGACTTGCAGCCCGAACAGTACCAGGCCGCCTTCGACCAGGTGCAGCGCTACATCCAGGCAGGCGACTGCTACCAGATCAACCTCACCCAGCGCTTCCGCGCCCCTTGCCAGGGTGACCCGTGGCAAGCCTACCAGGCCCTGCGCAAAGCCTGCCCGACGCCATTTTCCGGTTACCAACAACTGGCTGATGGCAGTGCCCTGCTGAGCTTCTCCCCGGAACGCTTCATCCGCGTCAGCCAAGGCCAGGTGGAAACCCGCCCGATCAAGGGCACCCGCCCGCGCTCGGCCGACCCCGCCGAGGACGCCAGCAATGCCGAGGAGCTGCGCCACAGCGCCAAGGACCGTTCGGAAAACCTGATGATCGTCGACTTGCTGCGCAACGACCTGGGCCGCACGTGCGAAATCGGCTCGGTGAAGGTGCCGGAGCTGTTCAGCCTGGAAAGCTACCCCAACGTTCATCACCTGGTCAGTAGCGTCACCGGCCGGCTGGCCCGCGACAAGGACGCCCTGGACCTGATCGGCGACAGCTTCCCGGGTGGTTCGATCACCGGCGCACCGAAAATCCGCGCCATGCAGATCATCGACGAGCTGGAACCGACACGCCGCGCACTGTACTGCGGCTCGCTGCTGTACATGGACGTGCGCGGCGAGATGGACAGCTCCATCGCCATTCGCAGCTTGCTGGTCAAGGATGGCCAGGTCAGTTGCTGGGGCGGCGGCGCAGTGGTAGCCGACTCGAACTGGCAGGCCGAATACGAGGAATCGATTGCCAAGGTGCGGGTACTGATGGAAACGCTGCAGAGCCTTTGAGGCTCTCGCCAGGCGTCTGCCCGGCCATTTTTTGTTACCATCACTCCATTACGAGCGCACAGCGCCACAGCCAAGATGGAAACCGCCTGATGAGCCAACCCTTCGACGTCGCCGCCCTGGCCGCGACCTATGCCAACAAGTCCCCGCAGGACATCCTCAAGCTCGCCTTCGAGCACTTTGGCGATGACCTGTGGATCTCCTTCAGCGGCGCCGAGGATGTGGTGCTGGTCGACATGGCCTGGAAGCTGAACAAGCAGGTCAAGGTGTTCAGCCTCGATACCGGCCGCCTGCATCCGGAGACCTACCGCTTCATCGACCAGGTGCGCGAGCATTACAACCTGCCGATCGAAATCCTCAGCCCGGATCGCGCCAGGCTCGACCCGTTCGTCAAGGAAAAAGGCCTGTTCAGCTTCTACAAGGATGGCCACGGCGAATGCTGTGGCATCCGCAAGATCGAACCGCTGCGGCGCAAACTTGCCACCGTCAGCGCCTGGGCCACCGGTCAGCGCCGTGACCAGAGCCCGGGTACCCGCAGCCAGGTGGCAGCACTGGAAATCGACGGCGCCTTCTCCACGCCTGAACGTCCCCTCTACAAGTTCAACCCACTGGCGCAGATGACCAGCGAGGAAGTGTGGGGTTACATCCGCATGCTTGAATTGCCGTACAACAGCCTGCATGAGCGCGGCTTCATCAGCATCGGTTGCGAGCCGTGCACGCGCCCGGTGCTGCCAAACCAGCACGAGCGCGAAGGCCGCTGGTGGTGGGAAGAGTCGACCCAGAAGGAATGCGGGCTGCATGCCGGCAACCTGATCAGCAAGGCCTGATTCACAGGTAAAGAAAAACCGGCCGTTGGGCCGGTTTTTTCATGCCTGATGCACTCAGTGCACCGGCAGTTCGACGCCTTCGAACAGCTCTTCGAGTTCCTGCTTGTTGTGGCACTGGATGGCCTTGGCCATCACTTCACGGGTCAGGTGCGGCGCGAACTTCTCGATGAAGTCGCACATGAAGCCGCGCAGGAAGGTGCCACGACGGAAGCCGATCTTAGTGATGCTGGCTTCGAACAGCTCGCTGGCATCCAATGCCACCAGGTCGCTGTCGAGCTTGGTGTCGACCGCCATTTTGGCCACGATGCCCACGCCCAGCCCAAGGCGCACATAAGTCTTGATCACGTCGGCGTCAGCCGCAGTGAACACCACCTTCGGCGTCAGGCCACGGTGATTGAAGGCTTCGTCCAGCTTCGAACGGCCGGTGAAACCGAATACATAGGTGACGATCGGGTATTCGGCAACCGCCTCCAGGGTCAGCTTCGGCAGCTTGGTCAGCGGGTGACCTTGCGGTACGACCACGCAACGGTTCCACTTGTAGCACGGCATCATGATCAGGTCGCCGAACAACTCCAGCGCCTCGGTGGCAATGGCGAAATCGACGGTGCCGTCGGCGGCCATTTCCGCGATCTGCATCGGTGAGCCCTGGTGCATGTGCAGGGCGACTTCCGGGTACTGCTTGATGAAGCTGCTGATCACCGGCGGCAGCGCATAGCGGGCCTGGGTGTGGGTGGTCGCGATGGACAGAGTGCCCTTCTTCTCGTTGGAGAATTCCTGGGCGATCTGCTTGATGCTCTCGACCTTGCGCAAGATCTCACCAGCGGTGTTGATGATGCGCTCACCGGCCGGTGTCACCCGGGTCAGGTGCTTGCCGCTGCGGGCAAAGACTTCAACACCCAGTTCGTCCTCGAGCAGGCGGATCTGCTTGCTGATGCCCGGCTGCGAGGTATACAGGCTCTGCGCCGTCGCGGAGACGTTGAGGTCATGGTGCGCCACTTCCCAGATGTAGCGCAGTTGTTGAAGCTTCATAGGTTTCCCTCGAATCAGCGGTAAGTCAGCGGCAGCAGGCAGCGACGAGATATAACTATATTAGTGGTTCTCGAAATAAAACTAGAACTATTTTGTTACACGCGCCTCCGAAACAGACTACAGCCAGCTTCACGATTTCCTACGCCCTAAGTGCTGCGAGAGCGGCACCATGTACACCGGCACCGGCGACAGTTGCAGCAGACGCACCGCCGTCCGCCCAATCGGCACATCCACCCCGGCACCGGCACTGTGGCTGCCGAAGATCAACAGGTCGACACTCAGCCGCTGCGCCTGGTCGAGGATGACCTGTGCCGGGTCACCCTGACGCACCCGCACTGCCCTGATCAGCGCCAAGTCAGCGTCCTCGCCCAATTCGTCACGAAAGTTCTCCAACACCCGCTGTTCGATATTGGCCATCACCGTGTTGACGCCTTCACTGTGCAATGCATCCAGCGTCTGCTCATCGAGGTAACTCTGCAGCAGCGACTCAGCGAACTGGCCCATGGGCTCCACCGCGTGAATCACATAGAGTTCTGCGTTGAAGGCCCGAGCCAGGGTCAGGGCGTGCTGCATGACAAAAGGCGCGTAGACACCGAGGTCGGTGGCGTACAGCATGGAGCGGATCATTCGACCTCCTCGACTGCCGTGACGGCAGAGCAAGCTTCAGCTTAGCAGTGCACCGGACCCGCGCTCTGCCGTCCGGCGCACTGCCGATGCGGCCTGCAGAGCATCAGCCAGCTCGGTTGGCGCGGTCGATGAAGGCCAGGGCCTGATACAACATTTGCATCCGCGGCAGACTGCAGCCGGCCGCCCCTGCACGGGCAATCGGCTCGGCATAGATCGCCTGCAGTTCCAGCGGGCGTTGCTGGGCATGGTCGTGGTACATGCTCGGCCAGTAATCAGGCATCTGCTCGGTCATGCGGAACAGTTGCTCAGCATAGCCCGCCGGCAGTTCATACCCGCACGCGGCAGCGCCTTGCACCACTTCAGCCATTAGCGCCTGGATCAGGTCGCGACTCTCGTCAGCGGCCATCAGCGGCGCGGTGCTGGCCCCCAACAAAACCGAAAGGCCGTTGTACGGCACGTTCCATACCAGTTTCTGCCAGCGCGCCTGAGCCAGGTTGGCCATCGGCTGGGATTCGACGCCCGCCGCGCGGAACAGCGCGGCGCCCGCCGCCACGATCGCCGCACCGCCATCTTCGGCCGGCCCACTGTGGTAACCGAGGTTGACCGCACCCAGCGCCTGGTGGCGGATCACCCCCGGGGCCTGGCGGTTGACGCAGATGAAACACAAGCCGCCGAGCAGGTGCAGGTTACCCGGCAAGGCCACCCTCAACTGCTCTTCCACGCCCAGGCCATTCTGCAACAGCACCACCTTGGCATCGGCTGTGGCGGCCTGGATGATCAGCGGTGCGAGCTCGACATTGCTGGTTGACTTGGCACCCACCAGCAGCCAGTCGCAGGGCGGCATGTCGGCAGCACTGGTGTAGGCGCTGACCGGCATCTGCACCACGCCATGCACGGCATGCTCCAGGGTCAAGCCCTGTTCGCGGACCACGTCATATTCGCTGCGCAGCAGAAAATGCACATCGAAACCAGCGCGCGCCAGCATCAGCCCATAGAAGCCACCGATAGCACCGCTGCCAATGATGCCGATGCGTGGTTTGCGAGAAGCCATGGAAATCTCCTGAGTAGGTTGGTTCGCTTTTTTACACCCATCTGGGCCTTTCGAGGACACACAAGTGTCAACACGTACCAAATCCCATTGTCGCGCCCCCTGTAACGCGCTAAGGTTCGGCTCCCCGCTGCGAACATTATTGCTGCTGGGCCGCACGGGGATTGCTGGCGGCCGGCACCCGTGACCTGACGAGTAACACGATGGCTGATTTACCGATCGACGACCTTAACGTTGCCTCCAACGAGACCTTGATCACCCCCGATCAGCTCAAGAAGGAGATCCCCCTCAGCGCCAAGGCCCTGCAGACTGTGACTGCCGGCCGCGAAGTTGTGCGCAATATCCTGGACGGCAAGGACCATCGCCTGTTCGTGGTAGTCGGCCCATGCTCCATCCATGACATCAAGGCCGCTCACGAATATGCCGAGCGCCTGAAGGTGCTGGCCGAGGAAGTGTCCGACACGCTGTACCTGGTCATGCGCGTGTACTTTGAAAAGCCACGCACCACCGTTGGCTGGAAAGGCCTGATCAACGATCCATACCTGGATGACTCGTTCAAGATCCAGGACGGCCTGCACATTGGCCGCCAGTTGCTGCTGGACTTGGCCGAAATGGGCCTGCCGACCGCTACCGAAGCGCTCGACCCGATCTCGCCGCAGTACCTGCAGGACCTGATCAGCTGGTCGGCCATCGGCGCCCGCACCACCGAATCGCAAACCCACCGCGAGATGGCCTCGGGCCTGTCATCGGCGGTCGGCTTCAAGAACGGCACCGATGGCGGTTTGACCGTGGCCATCAACGCTCTGCAGTCGGTGTCCAAACCGCACCGCTTCCTCGGTATCAACCAGGAAGGTGGCGTATCGATCGTGACCACCAAGGGCAACCCTTATGGCCACGTGGTGCTGCGTGGCGGCAATGGCAAGCCCAACTACGATTCGGTCAGTGTCGCCCTGTGCGAACAGGATCTGGCCAAGGCCAGGATCAAGGCCAATATCATGGTCGACTGCAGCCACGCCAACTCCAACAAGGACCCGGCCCTGCAGCCACTGGTCATGGAGAACGTCGCCAACCAGATCCTCGAAGGCAACCAGTCGATCATCGGCCTGATGGTCGAGAGCCACCTGAACTGGGGCTGCCAGTCGATCCCGAAAAACCTCGACGAACTGCAGTACGGTGTGTCGATCACCGATGCCTGCATCGACTGGTCGACTACTGAAAAAACCCTGCGCAGCATGCACGCCAAGCTCAAGGACGTGCTGCCACAACGCAAGCGCGGTTGAGTCAAGCGCGATGAAAAACGCCGGGCATTGCCCGGCGTTTTTGTAACAGCTGTCGCTTGCCCGTTCAGGCCTTGCTCGAATGGCGCTGCTGGCGCTCCATGTAGCGCTCCACATACGAGCAGGAAGGAATCACCGTGTAGCCCATCTGGTCTGCATACTCGAGGGCTTTCTCGGTCAACGCTGCTGCGATCCCGCGGCCACGCAGAGCGTTGGGAACAAAAGTGCGATAGATGTCCAGTGTCTGCTTGCCCAGGTCCATGTAGGTCAGGTAGGCACGATGACCGTCCACGTTGGTTTCGAACTGATGACCGGCCTGGTCATGGTGGATGGTCAGCGCTTCACTCATCACTACTCCTCGCAGGCCTTTCTGGCAGACCCTTACCTTAACCGTGTGGTTTATCCGGCGGAGGAACCTCAACGCCACCTCATGCCCCTTGGACCATCCGCCGACAGCAATTGTTCGACCGGGTCGGGCACTCACAAATAGTAGGCGCCGCAAGCGGGGTTGCTCAAGGTGGTCAGCGTTAAAAAGTAGCAGCAGGCCACGCCTGGAGCTTGCACACCCTGCAACAGCAATCACGCCCTGAACAGCAACCGGATGTTGTTGTGCTTAAGACGCTGAGAGACAGTTAAAGTCACCGCTAGTTCAGCAAAAAAGTTCCTGCAGCACAATCGCTTGCACCGGCTGTACGGTTTTTTCACAAAACCCCGGCAAATCTTGTCGGCGTGACCCATAGCAACATTTTTTTTGCAGTTCTTGCGCTCTGTCAGTTTACTTACTACAAGTAATGGGTACTATGTACGCCGGCCAGTTTCTCTTTTCCGAGAGATGGCTATTTAATAGAAAGTCCTTGAAGGGGAACACGATGAACAACGTTCTGAAATTCTCTGCTCTGGCTCTGGCCGCAGTTCTGGCTACCGGTTGCAGCAGCGTATCCAAAGAAACCGAAGCTCGTCTGACTGCGACTGAAGACGCAGCAGCTCGCGCTCAGGCTCGTGCTGACGAAGCCTACCGTAAGGCTGACGACGCACTGGCAGCCGCTCAGAAGGCTCAGCAGACTGCTGACGAAGCCAACGAGCGCGCTCTGCGTATGCTGGACAAAGCCAGCCGCAAGTAATAATCCTCACGGATTGTTATGGAGCCGACCCACTTGTGGGTCGGCTTTTTTATTGCCCGAAGGAAAGGCCTCCAGCGCAAACCAAAAGGCCCGCATCAGGCTGTAAACCCGAGCGGGCCCGAAGGTGTTACAAAAGCGTTACTGCAGTTCGGGCGGGATGCTCGACACCATCGGTGCGGCGCCCTGGTTATTGACCGGTACGGCAATTTCCACCGGCATGCCGTCTTCTGCGGCCACCACGTCACGTACCATGTCCCAGTTCATGCGCAGGTTGTTGGCCAGGTCTTCACGCTTGAGCAAGGCATTGATGACTGCCGTGTGCTTGTCGACCACGGACGGGTTGCCGTGATCGTCCAGCGGCGTATGGGCCTCGAGATAAACCTTGCCGCCACTGATGCCGAACTTGTAAGGCTCGTTGATGATGCGCACCGGCGTGCCCACCGGGACCATCTTCGACAGTTCCAGCACGTTGTTGTTGAGCATGCGGAAGCAGCCATGGCTGGTGCGCATGCCGATACCGAACTTCTTGTTCGAACCATGGATGAGGTAGCCCGGCACACCCAGGGTGAACTTGAACGGCCCCAGCGGGTTGTCAGGGCCGGCCGGCACCACGGTCGGCAGGATGTCACCGTCTGCGGCGTGCTCGGCACGGATCGACGCGGGAGGCGTCCAGGTCGGGTTCGGCGTCTTCGCGGTGATCTTGGTCATGGCCACCGGGGAACCCCAGCCTTCGCGCCCGATGCCCAGCGGGAAGGTATGCACCACGTTCTGCCCTTTCGGGTAGTAGTACATACGGTACTCGGCCAGGTTGATTACGATGCCTTCACGCGGGCCCGGCGGCAGGATATAGCGGGTCGGCAGGATGATTTCGGTACCAGCGCCCGGCAGCCACGGGTCGACACCCGGGTTGGCAGCGATCATTTCCAGGTAGCCGAGGTCGTTGGCAGTGCCGATGTCGGCAAAGGTGTCTTCGTACTTGGCCTTGATCGTCTGGACCTGGCCAACGACGTCTTCACCGGGTGGTGGCAGTGGCAGTTCCAGCGCAGCAGCGGGGCCCGCTACCAGCAGGGCGGCCAGGGACAGGCAACGGGTGACGGCGGGAAAGCGCGGCAACATCCGGTAAATCCTTCGAAAGGTAGTCAAGAAGCACGATTGTACACCCGCCTCGCTGCAAGCGGGAGGCATTGGCGTCTTACGTGCGTTTCAGATGATGAAAGGTGCGCGCAATTTCGTACCTGCCATTCACCTCAGAGTTCGGGCCAGACCGGCCGCATGCCGCGGCGCTGGGCATCGAGGATCGCCCGGCAGAGGTCGCACAGGCGTCCGTCACGGTAAATGCTGCGCGATACACCGGACCAGCGCGGTTGCGCCGGCAGCAGGCCACCGCACAAGGTGCGGTCGACCGGCACGCCGAGTTCGAGCTGACGGGCCACGAGGTGGACGCGGATTTCCTGGCAAGCGAACAGGTCGAGCTGCTCATCAGGCTCGATCAGTTGATAGGCAAACAAGGACCAGGCAGGGCGCGGCATCGGGGGCTCTCGAAACGGGGGGCGCAACATTAGCCGAAAGCCGGCCCCGTTTAAAGCGTCACAGCAAGGGTTTTATCTTGGGCCAGGCATTTTCCAGCAACCGCTGCTGGGCAGCCTGTGCCGGATGGATGCCGTCGGCCTGCATCATTCCCGGCACACCGCCAACCCCTTCGAGGAAGAACGGCACAAGCGCCACCTGCTTTTCCGTCGCCAGCTGTTCATAGACGTTGGCGAAGGCCGTGGTATAGCGCACGCCATAGTTCGGTGGCAGGCGCATGCCCAGCAGCAGCACCTTGGCCCCCGCCTGGCGGGCACTCTCGATCATCGAGGCAAGATTTTGTTGCAATTGCTGCGGAGGCTGACCGCGCAGGCCATCGTTACCTCCCAGTTCCAGCACAACCAAGCTCGGCTTGTGCGCTGCAAGCAGCGCCGGCAGCCGGGCCTGGCCGCCTGCACTGGTGTCGCCACTGATCGACGCGTTGACCACCTGATCGTCGAAACCTTCGTCCTTGAGCCGGGTCTGCAACAAAGAGACCCAACCCTGGCGGGTATCCAGGCCAAAACCGGCGCTGATACTATCGCCGACGACCAGCAATGTTCCCGCCGCCGCGCTCTGGGCCAGGCAATACAGGGCCAGACCGGCACTCAACCACCACATTCGCATCGGATTCTCCATGGGCCCCAGCATTCTCGTTGCGCAGAACCTTAGCAAAGTGGTCCCCAGCGCGGAAGGTGACCTGACCATCCTCCACGCTCTTTCCCTCGACCTCGCCCAGGGCGACAGCCTGGCCATCGTCGGTGCCTCCGGCTCGGGCAAGTCGACCCTGCTCGGGTTGCTCGCCGGCCTCGATCGTCCCAGCGCCGGCCAGGTCATTCTCGCCGGGCACGACCTCGGCCCGCTGGACGAAGACCAACGCGCCAGGGTACGCGCCGAGCATGTCGGTTTCGTCTTTCAATCGTTCCAGCTGCTCGACAGCCTCAATGCCCTGGAGAACGTGATGTTGCCGCTGGAGCTGGACGGTCGGCGCGACGCCCGCGAGCATGCCCGCACCCTGCTGGAGCGGGTTGGCCTGGGCAAGCGCCTGGCCCACACCCCACGCCAGCTTTCCGGTGGCGAGCAACAGCGTGTCGCCATCGCTCGCGCCTTCGCCGCACAACCGGCAGTGCTGTTCGCCGACGAACCTACCGGCAACCTCGACAGCCACACCGGCGAGCGCATCAGCGACCTGCTGTTCGAGCTGAACAAGGAGCGCGGCACCACCCTGGTGCTGGTCACCCATGACGAGCGCCTGGCCCGGCGCTGCCGCCGCCAGATCCGCCTGGACGCAGGCCGCCTGGTGGCGCAGGTGGAGGCCTGATGAAGCACATGCCACTGTCTCGCCTGTGCGGCCTGGCCCTGCGCCAGCTGCTGCGCGACATCCGCGCCAGCGAAGTGCGGGTGCTGTTCTTTGCCTTGCTGGTGGCCGTCGCCGCCAGTACCGCCATCGGTTATTTCGGCGCCCGCCTGAATGGCGCGATGCAACTGCGCGCCAGCGAATTCCTCGGCGCCGACCTGGTACTGCAAGGCAGCACGGCTGCCCGTGAAGAACAGCTCAGCGCTGGCCAGGCGCTGGGCCTGCGGCATGCCCAGGTCGTCGAATTCACCAGCGTGGTGGGCGGCGATGCCGGCATCCAGCTTTCCAGCATCAAGGCGGTCGATGGCGCCTACCCATTGCGCGGGCAGGTACGCAGTGCCGCAGCCCCGTATGCCGAGGAAACCCCTGGAGGCGGCCCGGCCCCTGGAGAAGCCTGGGTCGAACCTCGCCTGCTTGCGGCGCTGGGGCTGAAAGTCGGCGACCGCATCGACGTCGGCATGAAGACCTTGCGCATGAGCCGGGTGCTGACTTACGAGCCGGACCGCGCCAACAACTTCTATAGCCTGACGCCCCGGCTGATGATGAACCTGGCCGACCTGCAAGCGACCGGGGTCGTTCAGCCCGGCAGCCGGGTCACCTACCGCGACCTCTGGCGCGGCGATGCCGAAGCCGTCGTGCAATACCACAAGAACGTGGCAAAGCACCTTGCTGCCAACCAGCGCCTGCTCGACACCCGCGATGGCAACCGCCAGATCGGTGGCGCCCTGGGCAAAGCCGAGCGCTACCTGAACATGGCTAGCCTGGTGGCCGTGCTGCTGGCAGGCGTCGCCGTGGCGCTGTCCGCCAGCCGCTACGCTGCGCGGCGCCTGGATGCCAGCGCCTTACTGCGCTGCCTGGGGCTGTCGCGGCACCAGGCCTTGGGGCTGTATTGCCTGCAACTGGCGATGCTCGGGCTGGTCGCCGCACTGGCTGGCGCCCTGCTCGGCTGGCTGGCGCAACTGGGCCTGTTCCGCCTGCTGCATGGCCTGTTGCCCAGCGAAGTGCCGGCCGGGGGCATGCTTCCGGCACTGGCCGGCATCGCCACCGGCCTGGTCGCCCTGGCCGGTTTTGCCTTGCCGCCGCTGGCGGCGCTCGGCCAGGTGCCACCGCTGCGCGTGCTGCGCCGTGATCTGCTGCCCGTGCCACCGAGCAGTTGGCTGGTGTATGGCGCCGCCCTGCTCGCCCTGGGCCTGATCATGTGGCGCCTGAGCCTCGACCTGCTACTGACCTTCGCCCTGCTCGGCGGTGGCCTGGTCGCCGCACTGCTGCTGGGCGGGCTGCTGTTGCTCGGTTTGCAGAGCTTGCGCAAGGCACTCGCCGGCGCGCCACTGGCCTGGCGCCTGGGCCTTGGCCAGTTGCTGCGCCACCCCATGGCCGCTGCCGGGCAAGCCCTGGCATTTGGCCTGATCCTCCTGGCAATGGCAGTGGTGGCGCTGTTGCGGGCAGAACTGCTCGACAACTGGCAGGCACAACTGCCCAAGGACGCACCCAACCACTTTGCCCTGAACATCCTGCCCACCGACCGCGAACCGTTCGCCCAGCGCCTGCACGAGGTAAACGCCAGTTCGGCACCGCTATATCCGGTGACACCGGGCCGGCTGATTCAGATCAACGATCAACCGGTGCAGCAGGTCGTCAGCAAGGATTCCGCCGGCGAGCGGGCGGTACAACGCGACCTCAGCCTGACCTGGGCTGCCGACCTGCCCGTAGGCAATGTGCTGAGCGCAGGCAACTGGTGGCAAGCCTTGCCTGCCAGCGACGAAACTCCCGGCGTGTCGGTCGAGGCCGAACTGGCTGCCAGCCTGAAGCTGCAACTGGGCGACCTGCTGACGTTCGACATTGGTGGCGAGCAGCGCCAGGCGCGCGTCAGCAGCCTGCGCAGCGTGCACTGGGACAGCTTTCAGCCGAACTTCTACATGATCTTCCAGCCGGGCACCCTGCAGGGGCTGCCAACCACGTACCTGACCAGCTTCTACCTCGCCCCCGGCCATGATCTGGACGTGGTGGCGCTGTCGCGGGCGTTCCCGGCAGTGACCATCCTGCAGGTCGATGCCTTGCTCGAGCAGCTGCGCAGCATCCTCGCCCAGGTCACCCTGGCGGTCGAGTATGTGTTGCTGTTCGTGCTGGCGGCAGGGCTTGCCGTATTGTTCGCCGGGTTGCAGGCAACGTTGGACGAGCGGATTCGCCAAGGTGCCTTGCTGCGAGCACTGGGCGCCGCGCGCCCCTTGTTGGTCAAGGCGCGGCGCATCGAGTTCGGTTTGCTCGGGGCGGCCAGTGGTGCCTTGGCGGCGCTGGGGTGCGAGCTGATTACCCTGGTGCTGTATCGTTATGCGTTCGACTTGCAGTGGAGCCCGCATCCGTGGCTGCTGCTGTTGCCGCTGATCGGGGCGATGCTGGTGGGCGGCGCAGGTGTTTTAGGCACTCGACGAGCGCTGAATGCCAGCCCACTGGCGGTACTACGGGAAAGTTGACAGCGCCTGTGCTGGCCGCTTCGCGGCTAGAGCCGCTCCCACAGGTACATCACCAGTCTGAAAGTTGTGCAATCGCTGTGGGAGCGGATTTACCCGCGAAGAGGCCGGCGCAGGCGATATTGATTCATTGCCCGTAGTGGATGCTGTTCACGTACCAGGTTGCTTGACCGGTGGGAGTATTCACCAGCACTTCGTCGCCCTCCTCTTTCTTGAGCAGGGCCCGGGCCATCGGCGAGTCGATCGAGATATAGTCGTTACGGCCATAGATCTCGTCATACCCGACAATACGAAACTTCTTGGTCTCGCCGTCATCGTTTTCGATTTCGACCCAGGCACCGAAGAAGACCTTGCCTTCCTGCTGCGGCGAGTAGGCGACCACCTTCACATCCTCGAGGCGCTTGCGCAGATAGCGGACCCGACGGTCGATTTCGCGCAGCAACTTCTTGTTGTACTGGTAGTCGGCGTTCTCGCTGCGATCGCCGAGCGAAGCGGCCCAGGCCACTTTCTGGGTGATTTCCGGGCGGTACACCCGCCACAGATGATCCAGCTCCTTCTTGAGGGCCTCGTGACCTTCCGTGGTGATGATGTTGGTGCTCAACGGCGCGCTCCTCAGCGTCGGGTAATCAGGCCCTGGCGCGCGATGCGGGTCAGCTGGCCAATCACTTCGGCCGCGTCCTCGCGGGTTGGCGCCTGGATCACCGCCAGGTCGAAGCGATCGTTGCCGAACTGCTCCAGGCGGCATGCGTCTTCGGCGAACTGGATGAGAAAAGCGCGGGCCTGCCCCTTGCGGCGCGACAAGCCTTCAAGTTGGCGCAAAAGCGTTGGTTGATGCTGGCCACCGAGCAGAATGCGCGGTGTACGGGAAGCCTGGCCGGCAGGCAACGGGCTCAAACAGACACTGGTACGTGGACAACTCATGGAGTTTCTCTCCGCCTCGCGAATCCCGCTGGGCAGCGGTGGGAGGCGTCACCGAACCAGCGCTTTAGCGGTATTTCGGACGACCCGGAAAGCGTGCCAGTCCCGCGCCCCGCAAGTAGCTGTTTAAATCGGCGCAGGCGGTATGCTAGAGCGACCAGCCGCAAGCTGCAAGCCCCAGGCTGAAATGCGTTCGGCTGGCGCTTGGTCAACGACTGACAACACGTTCCAGCGCCGTGCGTTCGCGGCTGAACGCCAGGAAGTACTTGTTGACGCTGTTGACGAAATTGACCGGCCCCATGCCGACCTGCTCCATGGCGATGCGCTCGGTCTGGAAGAACCATTGGTTACCATTGAGGCCGCGCTTGCGGGCCTCGGCGCGCATGGCCTGGACCCGCTCCGGGCCGAGGTTGTAGGCCGCCAGCACAAACGCCATGCGCTCGCGCTCGTTGATCTGCGGGCTGGCGAAGAACTTGCGGCGGATCAGCGCCAGGTAGCGCGCACTGGCCTGGACATTGCCATCGACCGAGCCAGTGTCGCTGACCCCCACCCGTTGCGCAGCCGACGGGGTGATCTGCATCAGGCCGTGCGCCCCGCCGCTGCCGCGTGCCGCAGGGTTCAGGGTGGATTCCTTGAAGGCCAGGGCCGCCAGGTTCAGCCAGTCGATCTGCTGCGCCTCGGCATGCTTCTGCAATACCGGGCGCAGTGAGTTCAGGCGCTGCCGGTCTTTGCCAGCCAACGGGTTGTGTACCCGGTACTGGCGTCGGTAGATGCGTTCGAAGGCCGCATCCTGGTTTTCCGGCGCATGATACCCCTGGAGAAAGCGATCAACCGTGGCCAACAGCATCGTCGCATCACGCCGCACATACCACCGCATGGCCTGCGCCTGCCCCAGTTGCACGCGGGTGTCCAGGCGCAGGTTCGGCATGACCCTGGCCCAGCGCTGGGCGATCGGGCGCTCCACCATGGTCAACGGATAGATGCCGGCCTGGACCATCTCCAGCACGTCTTCCACCGCCAACGTCGCATCAACCCATTCGATCTTGATCGGCGCCCGTTTACGCAGCGCCAGCTGCTGATTGAGCTGCTGTATCACCGCCCCTGCCGCGCTGGCGCTGGTCAATGCCACCGTACGGCCGGAGAGCTGTTCGGCGCGGGTATAGCTGCGCTCCCCCTTGCGCCCGACCAGCAGCAGCGGCACCTGGTCGAGCACTGGCGCACTGCTGTTGACCCCGCCGGTCAGGGCCGGGTCGAGCAGCTCGCCTGGTGCGGCCAGGTCACCTTCACCGCGCTGCAGGGCACCCAGCAGCTGCTCCTTGGCCCGTGGAATGATCTTCAGGCTGATCTGCTGGCCATCACCGGCCCGGGCATTGAGGTAATGCTCGAGGCCACGCAGGCGGTAATACTCGATACCCACCGGTTCACCCTTGATCTCACCGGAGCTGTTGCGGCTCTGGTTGACCAGCACCCGCAGCACCTTGGTGCTGCGGATCTGCTGCAAGTCTCGGGCACTGTTCACCGGCACGTGCTGCTGTGGCCCTGGCAGCCGTGCGTAGGCCTGACCGACCGCGGTCAGCCCGAGCATCAGCATCAGGGTCAGCAGGTATCGCAGCATGCGAAATCGTGTCCGTGGTCGGTGGGCAGCAGCCATGGCGGAACGTGCGGTCGTAAGAAATGACGCTAGAAGACCACGACAACTACCTGAAGTTCTTGGTTTTTTCCGAATATCACGCTTTTTGCTATGCTGGCCGCCCCGCGGCACGAGGTAGCACCATGCAACTGATCGATATCGGCGTCAACCTGACCAACAGCAGTTTTCACGACCAGCAGGCCGCCATCGTCGAGCGCGCCATCGAAGCCGGCGTGCTACAAATGGTCCTGACCGGCACCAGCCTGGAGGTCAGCGAGCAGGCGCTGGAGCTGTGTCAGCAGCTCGATGGCGACGGCCAGCACCTGTTCGCCACGGCTGGCGTGCACCCACACGATGCCAAGTCATGGGATGGCGACAGCGAGCGGAATCTGCGCCAGCTGCTGGCTGAATCCCGGGTGCGGGCCGTGGGTGAATGCGGGCTGGATTTCAACCGTGACTTCTCCCCTCGCCCGCTCCAGGAAAAGGCCCTGGAAGCCCAGCTGGCCCTGGCGGCGGAACTGCGCTTGCCGGTGTTTCTGCATGAGCGCGATGCCAGCGAGCGCCTGCTGGCCATCCTCAAGGATTACCGCGACCACCTACCGGCTGCCGTGGTGCATTGCTTTACCGGCGCGCGCGAAGCCTTGTTCGCCTACCTGGACATGGACCTGCACATCGGCATCACCGGCTGGATCTGCGACGAGCGTCGCGGCACCCACCTGCATCCGCTGGTGGGCAACATCGCCGAAGGCCGGCTGATGCTGGAGAGCGACGCGCCCTACCTGCTACCACGCAGCCTGCGGCCAAAGCCGAAAAACGGCCGCAATGAGCCGGCATTCCTCACCGAGGTGTTGCGTGAAGTGGCGCTGCATCGCAACGAGCGCATCGAGCACTGCGCCCAACACACCACTGCCACGGCCAAAGCCTTCTTCCAGCTTCCTTGACGCATGTCATGAACGTTTCTCGAGTGCGCGGGCACAATGATGGCACCTTGCCAATAATGTTTCCGCTCAACTCAGAGAAGACCTGCCCATGGGTGCCTGGCTTAGCAATATTTCCCTGAAGTACAAATTCTGGGCCGTCAACGCGGTGGCCTTTGTCACGACATTGCTGCTGGTGCTCTATGCGGTGCACCTTGAGCAACGCGCCCGTGCCGAGGCTGCGCAAGCCCAGGCGCAAGCCCAGGCCGAACTGCTGGCGGCCTGGCCTACCGGTCAGGCCCTGCCGCGCCAAGCCAACCTGATCACCTGGCAGCCCGGGCAGACCCCGTCTTATGCGGGTGAAGGCCTCGAAGCCCTGACCACTGCCCAAGGCTGGGTAGCCTTGCCGGCGGCCTGGATACTCGGCGACAACCCGCTGCGCGGCGCTCAGGTGCTGCGCCATGGTTCGCAGCAACTGGCCGTACTGGCCGTAGCGCCAAGCCTTCGCCAGGTGTTCTTAGACCGCTTCAGCAACTACGCCTTCTGCGTACTTATCCTGATGCTCGCGATGCTCGGCGCATCGCAGCTGCTGATCCGCTTCCTGCTCAGCCAGCTCAACACCCTCAAGGACGTGATGCTGCACGTGGAAAAGACCGGCGACCTGTCGGCCCGCGTGCCGCTGGCCTGTGGCGACGAAGTCGGCCAGATGGCCGGTGCCTTCAATGCCATGCAGGCCACCTACCACCGCGTGGTCAGCACCGTCGCCCAGACTGCGGCGCAGCTGGATTCCGGTGCCGCGCGCCTGGCCGCAAGCATGAGCGAAGTGCGCCATGGCATGCTCGGCCAACAGAGTGAGACCGACCAGGCGGCCACGGCAATCAATGAAATGTCGGCCACTGTGCACCACATTGCCCAGCATGCAGGCGCCACCCGTGACTTGTCGCAGACCGCCGACACCCTGGCCGGCAGTGGCAAGGACGTGGTCAGCCGGGTGCAGGACTCGATCTCCGGGCTCTCCAGTGGCGTTCAGCAAACCGCCGAGATGATTCGTCAGCTCGCCGACGACAGCCAGAAGATCAACAGCGTGGTCGGGGTCATTCACAGTATCGCCGAGCAGACCAACCTGCTGGCACTCAACGCCGCCATCGAAGCCGCCCGCGCAGGTGACCTGGGCCGTGGATTTGCCGTGGTTGCCGACGAGGTGCGCAACCTGGCCAAGCGCGTGCAGACCTCCACTGACGAAATCACCCGCATGGTCGCCGACCTGCAGGCTGGCACCCGTGACGCCGTGGAGTTCATGCAGGAGAGTTCGTACAAGGCCGACGACTGCGTCCGCCAGGCGCAGGAGGCTGGCGCGGCGTTGGCCGAAATTACCGGCGCGGTTGCCCAGATGCGCGAGAGCAATACACAGATTGCCGTCGCTGCGGAGCAGCAAAGCCAAGTGGCCGAAGAGATGAACCGCGCGGTGGTGAGCATCCGCGATGTCACCGAAGAGACCGTGCAGCAGACCGTCGACTCGGCCACCACCAGCAGCCACCTGGCGACCCTGGCCGGTGAGCTGAGCAAGGCCATTGGCCAGCTCAAGCTATAGTCGCCATAGCCAGCCTCGATTGGCCCCGTAACCGGGGCCACACTAAGCTTTGGGCATGCCTGCAAGAAAAAGCGCGAGGAGCTGCCCATGAGCAAACGACTGCCCAACCTGCACGCCTGGCAATGGCGTGGCTACCACCACAATCACCGGCACCCGACCAATCTGGTGTTGCACCTGATTGCCGTGCCGCTGTTCATCCTCGGTGCGCTACTGGTGTTGTCAGGCCTGTTCGGCCTGGACCTGGGCCAGATCGCCGTCGGCGTCATAGCCGTGTTTGCCGGCCTGGGCCTGCAGCGCCAAGGGCATCGCCTGGAAGCCGAGCAGCCTGAACCGTTCGCCAATCGCAAGGACGCGGTGCAGCGGCTGCTGACCGAGCAGTTCGTCACCTTTCCACGCTTCGTGCTCAGCGGCGCCTGGTGGAGAGCCTGGCGCGAGCGGCACAAGCACCGGCACTGATGATCAGGCGAACACCGTGACCGTCTGCCGGCTCAGCGCCAGCAACTCCCCTTCGGCACTCCACAACGCTGCCGCCGCGTGGCCGTAGCCATCGCGCGCATGTTCGGTCTCGACACGGTAATAGCACCAGTCCAGCGTTGACAGTTTCGCCGTCGGCTGGATGAATTCGATGGTCCAGGTCAAGGTACTGCCCGCGGCTGGTTGCTTGAGAAACGGCATCAGGCTCGGTGGCCAGGCGTCCACCAGCGCCAACAGGTGCGCCTCGTTGATCTGCTCTTCAGCAACATCGCGCAGGCGCACCCAGCCGCCCATGTGGCGCGACGGGTTGCCACTGAACGGCAGGCCTCCGACCGTCCAGCGCAACGCAACATGGCGCATGAACTCCGGAGTGACGCCCTTGATGTAGGGTAACTCCGGAGCCGCTTGCTCGAGCGGTGTCATCGCCACGGCGGGCGCAGCGGCAACATTGATCACCGACGGTCGGCCCGCACCAAAATTGCCCTGCACCAGCGTCACCACCTGGCCATTCTGAATGGCGCGGCCCAGCAAGGTGCTGACTGCCTTGCCCTCACGCAGCACTTCTACCTCGAAACGGATGGGCACATCCGCTGCCGCCGGGCTGACGAAGCTGATGGCCAGCGAACGCACCGGGCGATCATCGGCGAGCTTCAGACGCATACGCTCATAAACCATGGCCGCCATCAGGCCGCCGAACACGGCACGCCCCTGGGCCCAGCTGGGCGGAATGCTGAGCGCCTCGGGTTCTTCCCGCACCGCGTCGAGCAATTGGTTGAAATTCATCGGCCGGCTCCTGCCTACAGCGAAAGGTTTGCCAATACTAGCCAGCAAACGCCGACCGATCAGCCCGCATATCGGTCATTTGCCGGGCTGACGTCGCTTGAGCGAGGCCTGCAGCGCATCGAGGGTGAGGTCGGCGTTGCGTTCTGCGTCGCGCAGTTGCCGCTCCCAGCTTTCCTTGCATGGCGCCAGGTCCGGGTGATCCTTGGCTTGCAGCAACCACTGCAGGCGGTCATGCCAATCACCCAGATCGCCCTGGGCCTTCTTCAACAGACGCTGCAGCTTCTTGCCGGCATGGTCGAGCTGCGGATAAGCCTCGTCGCCGTACCGTACCCGCTTGATCAGCAGGCGCAAACGATGGCGATCATGGCCGGGGTCCTGCAGGGCTTCATGCAGCTTGTGCCATTGCTTGACCAGGCGCTTGTCGACCCGCTTGACCAGCGACTTGGCCAGCCCCTCGCGCTCCGCTGCCCGCAGAAACAGCGGGAACACATCGACTATCGCCAGCACCCGGGTCAACTGCGGGCTGGCGGCAACACTGGCGAATGCACTGTCCCACCTTGCCAGGCGCCGTTGCCCGGCTTCGGCATGGCCGCACCCGATGAGCTCGGCAGCCAGCACCTCTCGATCCCGCAGGGGCGTGGTCAGCGCCCCCAGCGACCGCGCCGCCTCCTCCAGCTGCTCCACTCCTGGCAGCCCCCGCAGCGGCCGCAACAGGCTGCGCAGGCGCCGCAGGCTGGTCCGCAAGTCGTGCAGCGCCTCGCTGTCAGTATTGGCAGCCAGGCGCTCACGGCAGGCCAGCAGACGCACCTGCAAGGTCAGCAACTGGGCAACGATATGATCGAGCAAGGCTGACATGTGACACTCCTTGATCAACGCCCGGCGCGCGACTCACGAATGTAGAAGCGGGCCTTCTCGGACTTGTGGGTGCACCCTTCGTACCCCTCGAACTGCTGCTGCGTCTTGGCACCCGTCAGCAACGACAGCGCCTTGGAATAGCTGACAGTGCCGGCGAAGCCCTCGGCCTTGGCCAGGTCCAGCTCCTTCCAGGCGGCATCGAGCTGAGTCGCGCAGCTTTCGCGGTAGGCCGTCTTGCCCGCGCAGCCTGCAAGGGCCAGGGCAATCAGTGGAAGGCAGATCCAGGCTTTCATCGGTAGTACCTCAAAGGTCAAAAAACAGTGGCTGTTCGACGCCTGTGCAACTGAAAAGTGCCCGGCTCGATATGCTTTGCTTAGCGTAGTTCAGCGCCGTCTGGATTGAAGCACAGGCAGCGATGAGTGCATTGTAGAACCATGGTGGCACAAGCCGGGGATCGCTCATGAGCAAACGCGTGGCATTGGTGTTGGGATCGGGAGGCGCTCGTGGGTATGCCCATATCGGCGTTATCGAGGAAATCGAACGGCGCGGCTACGACATCGCCTGCATTGCTGGCTGCTCCATGGGCGCAGTGATTGGCGGTATCTACGCGGCAGGCAAACTGGAGGAATACCGCAACTGGATCGAAAGCCTGGACTACCTGGACGTACTGCGCCTGGTCGATGTCAGTTTCCGCCTTGGCGCCATCCGCGGTGACAAGGTGTTCGGCCAGATCCGCAAGATCGTCGGCGACATGAACATCGAGCAGCTGCGCATCCCTTATACGGCAGTGGCGGCCGACCTGACCAACCAGCAGGAAATCTGGTTCCAGGAAGGCTGCCTGCATCAGGCCATGCGTGCCTCGGCGGCGATACCGAGCCTTTTCACCCCGGTGATGCAGGGCAATCGCATGCTGGTCGACGGTGGCATTCTCAACCCTCTGCCGATCGTACCGGTGGTGTCCAGCCACTGTGACTTGATCATCGCGGTCAACCTTAACGCGACCAACCAGAAGCAATACCAGCTGCCGGTGATCGAGCGGCCGGCAGCTTTCAAGATGCGCTTCGATGCCCTGCTCAGCTCACTGGGCTCGCGCCTGCCGTTTCGGCGCAAGCCTGCCGAAGAGCTGATTCGCATCGAGCAGGAGATCGTCGCCGAAGGGCTGGCACCGCCCAACCCGTGGCTGGCCGACACGGCCGCCCCCGAGGCCCAGCAACCCGCCGCAGCGCCCGAGGGTGAAGGCGCGCCCAAGTCAGCAACCGGCTCGTTCATCATCGACAACGTCGGGCCGGCCTCGCTGCTCGACCTGATCAACCAGAGCTTCGAGGTGATGCAGACGTCACTGGCGCAGTACAAGATCGCCGGGTATCCGCCGGATGTGCTGATCAACGTGCCAAAGCGGGTGTGCCGCTTCTTCGAGTTCTACAAGGCGCCGGAACTCATTGCGCTGGGGCGGGAGATTGCGCGGGATACGCTGGACAACTATGAGGGAGTCAAGCGCTAGGCCTTGAGTTGCCTGTGCGGGCCTCTTCGCGGACAAGCCCCACAGGTACGGCACAGCTTTCAAGAGCGGTGCCGTACCTGTTGGGCTTGCCCGCGAAAGGGCCGGTACAGGACGACAGAAAAGAAACAGGCCGCACAAGGCGGCCTGTTTTGTCATGCAACCATCACTCAGTAACGGGTGATGTCGGCAGTGCCTTCCAGTTGCTTGCGGTAGGCTGCAAAGTCTTGCTGCCCTGCACGCGATGCGAGGTAGCGGCGGATCTGCTGCTTCTCGTCATCGCTGGCGGCGGCACCTTCGTTGACGCCCTTGAGCTGCAGCACGACCAGGCTGCCGTCGGCCAGGACCACGCTGCCGTACACCGGCTTGTCCTTGGCTTGCGGCTTGGCCAGGCGGAACAGCGCCTGCAGCTCGGCCGGATCGATACCGTCCTGACCACGGGTCACTGCTTCGTGAGCCTTCCACTGCTGACCGTCGTGCGCACCAGCAGCAGCGATGGAACCGTCACGCAGGCCGGCAATCAGCTTGTCCGCCTTGGCCTTGAGTTCGGCAGTTGCCTTCTCCTTGGCCAGGTGTTCGCTGATGTTCTTGGCCACGGCTTCCAGCGGCAGTTGCTCCGGCTTGCGGTGTTCCTTGACGCGCAGCACGACGGTGGTTTCCGGGTCGAGTTCGATGGCGGTGCTGTTGGCACCTTCATCCATCACCTCTTCGGAGAACGCCGCCTGAATCACGCCACGGTTGGCGGTGATGCCCTCGCCGCCTTCGCGGCCGAACGGCGCGGAAGTCTGCACCTTGAGGTTCAGGTCCTGAGCCGGCTGGGCCAGGTCGGAAGCCTCGTAGGCAGCATCCTGCAGCTGCTTGCTGGCGTCGACGTAACGCTGCTCGACCAGAGGGGTCTTCAAGTCGCGGGTCAGCTTGTCCTTCAGGCTGGCGAAACTCGGTATTTCCGGCGCTTGCTTGCCCAGCAGCTTGATCAGGTGGTAGCCGAACTCGGTACGTACCGGGGCCGATACCTGACCGTCGTTGAGCTTGTACAGCGCGTCTTCGAAGGCCGGGTCATACACGCCTGGGCCTGCGAAGCCGAGATCACCGCCATTGCTGGCAGAACCTGGGTCCTGGGAGAACTCCTTGGCCAGCTTGGCGAAGTCTTCGCCCTTGGCCAGGCGCTGTTCGATCTCTTCGGCCTTGGCCTTGGCCTGGGCGTCGGTGACCTTGTCGTTGACCTCGATGAGGATATGCGCGGCACGACGCTGTTCGGCGAGGTTGGCAACTTCCTTCTCGTATTGGGCCTTGAGCTCGTCGTCGGTGACCTTGACCTGGTCGAAGAACGCCGACTTCTTCAGCTCGATGTAGTCGATGACCACCTGGTCAGGGGTCATGAACTCTTTGGCGTGCTGGTCGTAATGCGCCTTGACCTCGTCATCGCTGACCTTGACTGCGGCCGGGTCGGCCTTGAAGGTCAGGGAAGCGAAATCGCGGGTCTGGTTTTCCAAACGGGCAAAGGCGTCAACCTGCTGGTCGGTGACGAAGCTGCTGCCAGCGATACCGGTACGCAGCTGGCCGATCAGCATCTCTTCCGCGAGCATGTCGCGGAACTGCATGCGGCCATAACCCAGCTGGCGGATAACCTGATCGAAACGATCGGCACTGAACTTGCCATCGACCTGAAATTCCGGCGTCTGCAAAATCACTTGGTCCAGCGCGGCCTCAGAGAAGGCGAACTTGGCGTCTTTGGCACCCTGCAGCAGCAGTTTGCGATCGATCAGACCTTTGAGCGCAGCGTCGCGCAGGCGCTTGTCATCCAGCACCGCTGGGTCGAAATCCTTGCCCAACTGTTGCATCAGCTGACGGCGCTGCATGTCGGCAGCCTGGCTCAGCTCATTCTGGCTGATGGTGTCGCCGTTCACCTTAGCCGCGTCCTGGCTGTGGGTGGCGGCCTTGAAAATGGCTTCGAAACCGGTCAACGCCATCAACACGACGATGAGGCCGATGATGGTCTTGGCAATCCAACCTTGTGAATTGTCCCTGATATTTTGCAGCATGCGTCCCCCAGAAACGGCTGTACCACTGCGTCGACAACCGCGGAGCGTGGGTAGAATCCTGATAAAAGAAAGGCGCATCCGAGGATGCGCCTTTTCTTAGCAAACGTGTCAGGCGGGAACGTTTGCGGCCCGCCATCAGCGTGCTCGGACCTGGCCAAGCCGGGCCCGGCTGAAAGAGACGACTTAGTTGACGGCGTCTTTCAGGCCTTTGCCAGCCTTGAAGCCTGGAACCTTGGCAGCTGCGATCTTGATCGCCTTGCCGGTTTGCGGGTTGCGGCCGGTGCGCTCGGCGCGCTCTTTGACCGAGAAGGTACCGAAGCCAACCAGAACGACGTCGTCGCCTGCTTTCAGGGCGCCAGTCACGGAGTCGATCACAGCGTCCAGAGCTTTGCCGGCGGCAGCCTTGGAAATGTCAGCCGATACAGCGATAGCGTCAATCAGTTCCGACTTGTTCACTCTAAGTCCCCTTATTTCTCTATTGAGTTTGTTTCTAAGTATGTAATGAAAAGCTTATGAAACGTGCGCCGGGTGGCAGCTTGACAATAGCGTGCCGCTTTATAGCAAGGCCCCGAAAAAACTGTCAAGGAAAGCCCCCCGGCCAAAAACTACTAATGCGTGCTAATTCTTTCCTTGGCATCGCCGTCGCGTTTGTCATCTTTCGCGACAATCTCCGGAGCCACATCTGGCAAGGGCTCCGGGGCGTATTGCAGCGCAATTTGGAGGACTTCGTCAATCCATTTGACCGGTTTGATCTGCAGATCCTGTTTGATATTTTCCGGAATTTCCTTCAGATCGCGAACATTTTCCTCAGGAATGATCACCGTCTTGATCCCGCCACGGTGTGCAGCCAGCAGTTTTTCCTTCAAACCGCCGATGGCCAATACCTGACCACGCAGGGTGATTTCACCGGTCATTGCCACGTCGGCACGCACCGGAATCTGCGTCAGCGCCGACACCAGCGCGGTACACATGCCGATACCCGCGCTCGGGCCGTCCTTCGGCGTGGCGCCCTCGGGCATGTGGATATGCACGTCGTGCTTCTCGTGGAAATCGGCGGCAATACCCAGGCTGCGGGCACGGCTGCGGACCACGGTTTGCGCGGCAGTGATCGACTCGACCATGACATCGCCCAGCGAGCCGGTCTTGATCAGCTGGCCCTTGCCGGGGATGACCACCGACTCGATGGTCAGCAATTCGCCGCCCACCTGGGTCCAGGCAAGGCCGGTGACCTGACCGATCTGGTCCTGCTGCTCGGCCAGGCCGTAGCGGAACTTGCGCACGCCGAGCAGGTGCTCGAGCTGCTCACCGGTGACCTTGACCTTGACCTGCTTCTGCCCGGTATGTTCCTTGACCACCTTGCGGCAGACCTTGGCAATCTGGCGCTCCAGGCCACGCACACCTGCTTCGCGGGTGTAGTAACGGATGATGTCGCGAATCGCCGAGACGTCGATCTCCAGCTCTTCGACCTTCAGGCCGTTGGCCTTGACCTGCTTGGGCGTCAGGTACTTGACCGCGATGTTGATCTTCTCGTCTTCGGTGTAACCCGGCAGGCGGATGACTTCCATCCGGTCCAGCAGCGCCGGCGGAATGTTCATCGAGTTCGAGGTGCACAGGAACATCACGTCCGAGAGGTCGTAGTCGACTTCCAGGTAGTGGTCGTTGAAATTGTGGTTCTGCTCTGGGTCGAGCACTTCCAGCAGCGCCGAGGCCGGGTCGCCACGCATGTCGCTGCCCATCTTGTCGATCTCGTCGAGCAGGAACAGCGGGTTGCGTACACCCACCTTGGTCATCTTCTGGATCAGGCGGCCAGGCATCGAACCGATGTAGGTACGACGGTGCCCCCGAATCTCGGCCTCGTCACGCACGCCGCCCAGGGCCATGCGCACGAACTTGCGGTTGGTCGCGGCAGCGATCGACTCGGCCAGCGAGGTCTTGCCCACGCCAGGCGGGCCGACCAGGCACAGCACCGGGCCGCGGATCTTCTTCACCCGTTTCTGCACGGCGAGGTACTCGAGGATCCGCTCCTTGACCTCTTCCAGGCCATAGTGGTCGGCGTCGAGGATCTCTTCGGCCTTGGCCAGGTCCAGGCGCACCTTGCTCTGGGCCTTCCACGGCACCTGCACGAGCCAGTCGAGGTACGAGCGCACCACGGTGGCCTCGGCGGACATCGGCGACATCTGCTTGAGCTTGTTCAGCTCGGCCTGGGCCTTGGCCAGGGCGTCTTTCGGCAGGCCAGCGCCTTCGATGCGCTTTTTCAGCTCTTCGACTTCGTTATGGCCTTCGTCACCGTCGCCAAGTTCCTTCTGAATGGCCTTCATCTGCTCATTCAGGTAGTACTCGCGCTGGCTGCGCTCCATCTGTTTCTTGACCCGGCCGCGGATTCGCTTCTCGACCTGCAGAAGGTCGATTTCGGCATCGAGCAGGGCCAGCACGTGCTCGACTCGGGTCGCCAGGTCGACGATCTCGAGGATTTCCTGCTTTTGCTCGATCTTCAACGCCATGTGCGCGGCCATGGTATCGACCAGGCGACCAGGCTCTTCGATGCTGTTCAGCGACGACAACACTTCGGCGGGCACTTTCTTGCCCAATTGCACGTACTGCTCGAATTGCGAGAGCAGCGTGCGCACGAAGACTTCCGACTCGCGCTCGGCGGCGTCGGTTTCATCGATCAGGGAAACTTCGGCACGGATGTGCCCTTCTACTTCGGTGAAGCGCTCGACCGCACCGCGCTGCTCGCCCTCGACCAACACCTTGACAGTGCCATCGGGCAGCTTCAGCAATTGCAATACGGTAGCGACGGTACCGACCCGATACAGGGCGTCTTCGCCTGGATCGTCATCGGCAGGGTTTTTCTGGGCCAGCAGCAGGATCTGCTTCTCGCCCGTCATCGCCGCCTCAAGGGCTTCGATAGACTTCTCACGCCCCACGAACAGTGGGATGACCATGTGCGGATAGACGACGACATCGCGCAATGGCAAAAGAGGCAAGTCGAGGGTGGTCTTCATGATTTCGCCTCTACAGCGGCCTTATGGCCGGAAACCGGTGGAAATGATGCTTGGACCTAATGTGGGGGCACGCTTGGGAAATTACAAGCGCTTGCATAGGAAAAGCAGAAAGGGGCCCGTAGGCCCCTTCTAGCTTTGCTGCCATCACCCGGTGTTCGCCTGGAATCAGGCGTCGGGCGCGGCCTTGGCTTGCGGCTCGCTGTTTTCGTAGATCATCAGCGGCTGCGAGGTGCCTTCGATGACGCTCTCGTCGATCACCACCTTGCTGACATCCTTCTGCGAAGGAATCTCGTACATGGTGTCGAGCAGCACGCCTTCGAGGATCGAACGCAGGCCACGGGCGCCCGTCTTGCGCTCCAGGGCCTTGCGTGCGACGGCCTTGAGGGCGTCGGTGCGGAACTCGAGGTCCACGCTTTCCATCTCGAACAGCTTGGCGTACTGCTTGGTCAGGGCATTCTTCGGCTCGGTGAGAATCTGCATCAGTGCAGCCTCGTCAAGCTCGTCGAGAGTCGCCAGAACCGGCAGGCGACCCACGAACTCGGGGATCAGGCCAAACTTGACCAGATCGTCCGGCTCGACCTCGCGCAGCGATTCGCCGACCTTCTTGCCCTCTTCCTTGCTGCGTACTTCGGCGCCAAAACCGATGCCACCCTTGGTGGAGCGGTTCTGGATGACCTTTTCCAGGCCGGAGAAGGCGCCACCGCAGATGAACAGGATGTTGCGGGTATCAACCTGCAGGAATTCCTGTTGCGGGTGCTTGCGGCCGCCCTGCGGCGGTACCGAAGCAACGGTGCCCTCAATCAGCTTCAGCAGTGCCTGCTGCACGCCTTCACCCGAAACGTCGCGGGTAATGGACGGGTTGTCCGACTTGCGCGAGATCTTGTCGATCTCGTCGATGTAGACAATGCCCATCTGGGCCTTTTCCACGTCGTAGTCGCACTTCTGCAGCAGTTTCTGAATGATGTTCTCGACGTCCTCACCCACATAACCGGCTTCGGTCAGGGTGGTGGCGTCAGCGATGGTGAACGGTACGTTCAACAGTCGCGCAAGGGTTTCGGCGAGCAGGGTCTTGCCCGAGCCGGTAGGCCCGATGAGCAGGATGTTGCTTTTGCCGAGTTCGACTTCGTCGCCCTTCTTGTCACGCTGGTTCAGGCGCTTGTAGTGGTTGTACACCGCTACCGAGAGCACCTTCTTCGCGCGCTCCTGACCGATGACGTACTGGTCCAGGATGCCGCTGATTTCTTTCGGCGAAGGCAATTTGTGCGCGCTGCTCTCGGCCTGGGCTTCCTGCACCTCCTCACGGATGATGTCGTTGCACAGGTCGACGCACTCGTCGCAGATAAATACCGAGGGCCCGGCAATCAGTTTGCGCACTTCGTGCTGGCTTTTGCCGCAGAAGGAGCAATAAAGCAATTTGCCGCTGTCCTCGCCGTTACGGGTGTCAGTCATTCGATCGATCCAATCCGGTAGGCTTGCAACACAAGATGAAGGCAATTGCGGGCTTTTTCAAGTCCGCAGGTAGGCGCTTTGCGCACCTACCTGCCCTGGCACCTGGGTTCAGGAGGCCAGTTGCCGCTTGTCGTATACCGAGTCGATCAGGCCGTACTCGGCCGCGCGCGAGGCGCTCATGAAATTGTCACGCTCGGTGTCGCGCTTGATGGTCTCGAGGTCCTGGCCAGTGTGGTAGGCCAGCAGCTCGTTCAGGCGCGCCTTGATATTGAGGATTTCCTGGGCGTGAATCTCGATATCGGTGGCCTGCCCCTGGAAACCGCCCAGTGGCTGGTGGATCATCACGCGCGAGTTAGGCAGGCAGTGACGCTTGCCCTTGGCTCCTGCGGCCAGCAGGAACGCACCCATGCTGCAGGCCTGGCCGATGCAGATGGTCGAGACGTCTGGCTTGATGAATTGCATGGTGTCATAGATCGACATGCCAGCAGTCACCGAACCGCCTGGGGAGTTGATGTACAGATGGATATCCTTGTCCGGGTTTTCCGCTTCAAGGAACAGCAGCTGCGCCACAACCAGGTTGGCCATGTAATCCTCTACCGGGCCAACCAGGAAGATCACTCGCTCCTTCAACAGGCGCGAGTAGATGTCGTAGGCACGTTCGCCACGGGCGGACTGCTCGATAACCATCGGGACCAGGCCGCCTGCGGCCTGGATGTCAGAGCTCTGCTGAATATAAGAATTGCGGGACATGTCCTGCGCTCACTCCCAAATAGTCATGGCTTGATAACGCACAAGCCAGCTCGAAGGCTGGCTTGTGGGGGTTTCCTACGAGAGAAGCCTGTTACTCAGCGGCGGCAGGGGCCTGTGCTGGCTTTACGGCATCTTCGTACGAGACCGACTTGTCGGTCACAGTCGCTTTCTGCAGAACAGTATCTACAACTTGTTCTTCCAGCACAACCGAACGAACTTCGTTCAGTTGCTGGTCGTTCTTGTAGTACCAGGAAATGACCTGCTCAGGCTCTTGGTAAGCCGAGGCCATTTCTTCGATCATTTCGCGAACCTTGCCTTCGTCCGGCTTCAGCTCGAACTGCTTGACCACTTCGGCGACGATCAGGCCCAGCACCACGCGGCGCTTGGCTTGCTCTTCGAACAGCTCGGCCGGCAGTTGCTCAGGCTTGATGTTGCCACCGAACTGCTGAACAGCCTGCACGCGCAGACGGTTGACTTCATTTTCCAGCAGGGCCTTTGGCACTTCGATCGGGTTGGCGGCCAGCAGACCGTCCATGACCTGGTTCTTGACCTTGGTCTTGATCGCCTGGCGCAGCTCACGCTCCATGTTCTTGCGAACTTCACTGCGGAAGCCTTCCAGAGTCGACTCTTTGATGCCGAACTGGGCGAAGAACTCTTCGTTCAGCTCTGGCAGCACAGGCGCCGAGACGCTGTTGACGGTGATGGTGAACTCGGCGGCCTTGCCAGCCAGGTCCAGGTTCTGGTAATCCTCAGGGAAGGTCACGTTGACAACGCGCTCTTCACCCGCCTTGGCGCCAACCAGGCCGTCTTCGAAGCCAGGGATCATGCGGCCGGAACCGAGTACCAGCTGAGTGCCTTTGGCGGAACCGCCAGCGAACACTTCACCGTCGACCTTGCCGACGAAATCGATGTTGACCTGGTCGTCGTTCTGCGCAGCGCGCTCGACAGCCTCGAAACGGGTATTCTGCTTGCGCAGCACTTCCAGCATGTTGTCCAGGTCGGCGTCAGCCACTTCGGCGCTCAGGCGCTCGACGCTGATCGACTCGAAGCCGGCAACGGTGAACTCCGGGAATACTTCGAAGACAGCAACGAATTCCAGGTCCTTGCCCTTCTCGAAGGACTTCGGCTCGACGGCCGGAGCGCCAGCAGGGTTCAGCTTCTGCTCGACGATGGCTTCGTAGAACGAAGCCTGGACCAGGTCACCGAAGGCCTCTTGACGGGCATCGGCTTCGAAACGCTGACGGATCACGCTCATCGGCACCTTGCCTGGGCGGAAGCCCGCGACCTTGGCGCGCTTGGCAGTCTGTTGCAGACGCTTGTTGACTTCGTTCTCGACGCGCTCGGCCGGAACGGCGATGGTCATGCGGCGCTCGAGAGCGGAAGTGTTTTCAACAGAAACTTGCATGGATATTCCTCGTTGCACAGACGTTAGCCGGCGATAGCCCGACTCCAGAATCAAGGGCGAACATTCTAGTGAGTCACGCACCAGAAGTCACCCCACCCGGGACGACGGGAAGCCACGCCGGTCGATTAACTTGCATGGCCCGCACGGTGAAGTGCCGAGCCTCTTTATATAGAAGGCCGCATACCAGCCAACGCCGGCACACGACCGAAATACCTTGTCAAACATCCACCAGCTTGAGAGCGACCCGTTTATTCAGGATCAATCTCGTTGAACTGGCAGTACTCCTCCCACTCCATGCCTAACGCCTCGGCCACTTCGCGATGGGTCTCCAGGCGCATGGCCTGCAGTTGCTCGGGGCTTTCGGCAATCAGCTGCAACGCCAGCTCCCAAGGCTGAAGGCCCTGCTCATCGGCAGCATCCTCGAATGCCCACTCGATCTGCTGGGCCTGCTCACGCGCATCCAGCTCGCGAATTTCTTCGAGCAGTTGCGGATTGGCTTCGGCAAAGCGCTGCAACGCCATGGCCTGGCGGGCTTCTTTTGCAATCATCAGGGGTATTCCTCTGCCGGCCAAATGGACCGGTGTTTCAACCGGCTGAAATCTAACAGCTTTTATTGGGGTGCCACCAGAGGATTGCAAGGGGGGATTGAGTAATGACTGCGAAGTCCTGCCCTGAGAGTTGTGGCGCCTGCCATATCGAGCGCCGCGCGGGCGGCGCTCGAACCCACAGACGCCAAACCCCTCAAGGCAGGCACCCCGAAAACGACAAAGGCGCCCGATCTAACGATCAAGGCGCCTTCGAAAATATGGGGTGGACGATGGGAATCGAACCCACGACAACTGGAATCACAATCCAGCGCTCTACCAACTGAGCTACGCCCACCATATTGCGGTGTTGCGATACAACCTTACAGAAGCATGGTGCGGACGAAGAGACTCGAACTCTTACAGCTTGCGCCGCTGGAACCTAAATCCAGTGTGTCTACCAATTTCACCACGTCCGCGTAACGCTTAAAAACAAAGGCGCCAGACCATTCAATCAGCGGCGCCTTCGTCGAATATGGGGTGGACGATGGGAATCGAACCCACGACAACCGGAATCACAATCCGGCGCTCTACCAACTGAGCTACGCCCACCATATTGCATTACAGCCTTACTTGCTTGCCCAAGCTGCCTAAATGGCGCACCCGGCAGGACTCGAACCTGCGACCATCCGCTTAGAAGGCGGATGCTCTATCCAGCTGAGCTACGGGCGCTTAAGCTTGAAGCCTAACCGAACAAGCCGTTAACAGATAACTGCCAAACCACTCATTCTGCCCGACCTCGCCAACCAGTGCTAGGCTGTGCCCGACAAGTGCGGCGAATCTTATAGGCGACCCTACAGGTCGTCAACACCTTTCTCGGAAAAATTTAAATTATTTAAGGGGTTAGAGGATTTGCCCGACCACCCGCCTTTGCCCTTGGGCGGACTCGTGCGAGAATGCGCCCTCTTTATTGTTCCTTTCTCGATGGTTAATCACGCGTCTATGACTGCACACCTAATCGATGGCAAGGCGATCGCCGCCAACCTGCGCAAGCAGATCGCTCAACGTGTCGAGGAGCGTCGCCAGCAAGGCCTGCGCACGCCGGGCCTGGCGGTGATCCTGGTCGGCACCGACCCCGCCTCCCAAGTCTATGTCTCGCACAAGCGCAAGGACTGCGAAGAGGTCGGCTTCATCTCCCAGGCATTCGACCTGCCCAGCGAGACTACGCAGCAAGCGCTGACCGAGCTGATCGACCGCCTCAATGACGACCCGGCCGTCGACGGCATCCTGCTGCAACTGCCGCTGCCGGCGCACCTGGACGCCTCGCTGCTGCTCGAACGCATCCGCCCCGACAAAGACGTCGATGGCTTCCACCCTTACAACATCGGCCGCCTGGCCCAGCGTATCCCGCTGCTGCGCCCGTGCACGCCAAAAGGCATCATGACCCTGCTGGAAAGCACCGGGCAGGACCTGTACGGCATGAACGCGGTCATCGTCGGCGCTTCCAACATCGTTGGCCGCCCGATGGCCATGGAACTGCTGCTGGGCGGTTGCACCGTGACTGTCTGCCACCGCTTCACCAAGGATTTGGCCGGCCACGTCGGCCGCGCCGACCTGGTGGTCGTGGCCGCCGGCAAGCCGGGCCTGGTCAAGGGTGAATGGATCAAGGAAGGCGCCATCGTCATCGACGTCGGCATCAACCGCCAGGAAGATGGCAAGCTGGTCGGCGACGTGGTCTACGAGACCGCCCTGCCACGCGCCGGCTGGATCACGCCGGTGCCGGGTGGCGTCGGGCCGATGACCCGCGCCTGCCTGCTGGAGAATACGCTGTATGCGGCGGAAGAACTGCACAAGTAACAGCGCGTGACATGAAGACGGCACCTCTGGCAGGTGCCGTTTTTTTTTGCTTGCGCCACAGCGCAGCCGATTCGGCTGCAGGGGCGCGCAAGATCAGCCGCTCCCGCTGCCAGCATCCCCTGCTTCAGCCAGCATCGCCACGCTCCGCGCCCGACAATATTTCCAGAGACCTCACTGGAAGCGTCGCCGCAAGGAGACCCGTCATGACCCGCTATATCGATGTGCAAGACCTCGCCCGCCTGGTCAACCGCAAAGGCCTGGCCACTTGCCTGGTAGAGATGGCCGAGTACATTCGCCAGGACTACCTGCGCTGGCCGGCCTTCGAGAAGTGCGCCCGGGTGGCCAACCATTCGCCCGACGGGGTGATCGAGCTGATGCCGGTGTCCGATGCGAGCCTTTACGCTTTCAAGTACGTCAACGGCCACCCGAAGAACACCCACCATGGCCTGCCCACAGTGATGGCCTTCGGTACCCTGGCCGATGTCGACACCGGCACCCCCTTGCTGCTCAGCGAGATGACCCTGACCACGGCGATCCGTACCGCCGCCACCTCGGCACTGGCAGCTCGCTACCTGGCGCGGGAGAACAGCCGCTGCATGGCCCTGATCGGCAACGGCTCGCAAAGCGAGTTCCAGGCCATCGCCTTCAATACCCTGTTGGGCATCGACGAGATCCGCCTGTACGACATCGACCCTGCTGCCACGGCCAAGCTGGTGGCGAACCTGGCCGGCCGCCCTGGCCTGAAGTTGAGCGTCGCCAGCTCCGTGACCGAAGCGATCCGCGGTGCCGATATCGTCACCACAGTGACTGCCGACAAGGCCTATGCAACCATCCTCACGCCGGACATGATCGAACCGGGCATGCACCTGAATGCGGTGGGGGGCGACTGCCCGGGCAAGACCGAACTACACCGCGACATCGTCGAACAGGCGCGGGTGATCGTCGAGTACGAACCGCAGAGCCGTGTCGAGGGCGAGATCCAGCAGATGCCTGAAGATTCGCCGGTGGTCGAATTGTGGAAGGTCGTCGCGGGGCTTGTTCAAGGCCGCGAGAACGCAGGGCAAGTGACCCTGTTCGACTCGGTCGGATTTGCCCTGGAAGACTACTCGGCCTTGCGCTACGTGCTGGACACCGCACGTATGCTGGGCATTGGCCAGGACATCGCGCTGGTACCGAAGCTGGAGAACCCGAAGGACTTGTATTCACTGCTGCAGCCGCGCGTGGTTGGCGTACGCGCGATGCGCAAGGAAGATACCGCCTGCGCCTGATCAACCCCGGGGCCGAGCAGCAGCCCCGGATTACGCCTACCCTGTTCGTGCCCACTTTCGAAAGAAGCCCTGCGCATGGACACCAAGGACGCCAATGCCCAACCTCTGGACCGGATCGATGAGGCCATTATCGAGGTGCTGCGCCACGACGGTCGCATCACCTTCGAAAAGCTCTCGACCCTGGTGCACCTCACCCCGCGCCCCTGCCTGGAGCGCGTGCGCAAGCTTGAACGCCGGGGTGTGATCCGCGGCTATGGCGCGATCATCGACTTGCAGAAACTCGCCCCTGGCTTGTCTTTGCTGGTGCTGGTGGCCCTGTCCAACCAGAGCGGGCGCGCCGCGCAGAAGGCCTTCGAGGCCACCATGCTGGCCTGCCCGGACGTCTACGAATGCCAGCTGATCAGCGGCCACTTCGACTACAGCCTGCGCCTGCGCTGCCGCGACATGGAGCACTATCGGGTGCTGAGCGAAAGCTGGATGAACAATGATGCACTGCACATCGACAAGCTGGTGGCACACCCTGAGCTGGCGTCGATCAAGTGCATGGCGCCGCAGATCGGGCGCTAACCCTGTACCCCCAAGCCCTTGTCAGCTTGAATAGCCTCGCCGTCTCCTTGCAATGGAGTACGGCCCATGCCTCAAGCCCCTTCACCTCACCTGGCATTTATCCAGCGGCGCATGCCCCAGTGGCTGAAATCGTCTACGCCCCGGCAACGCAAACAGCTTGAACTGCGCGTGCGCAGCAGCCATCGCGCCAGCCACCGGCTGCGCAAACATCTGGCAACGCTGCAAGCCCCAGAAGCATTTTGCCGCGCCCACCTGAACGACGCACTTGCATACTGGTTTGCCGAGCGCGAGCTACCCGACGTCGGCCAGGGCTGGCTGTGGCATGCAGCGCTGCGGCGCGGCATGTCCTGGCTGGAAGCCGCCATGCTGAACTTCGATGAAACCGACAAGGTACAGCTGTACCTGCGCAAGGACGCGCCGGCAGCCACCAACATCGATACCGAGCGTTTCGTGAAGATGGTCCGCAACCTCGACCTCGGCCGCCGTTACCAAGATCACCTGGCCGCCCTGCTCGATTCCGAACTGACCGCGCAACTGCAGCAAGACCAGGACCGCGCAGCCTTCGCCGCCGAGTTGAGCCTGGCGCTGCTGCGCGGTCATATCGACAGCCGTGGCGAGTTATTGGGCGAAGCGGCACTGGCGGGGGCTACACAGCTCACTCGCCCCGATGCCAGCCAGCGCGATCTGCAGTGCAGTTATCTGAGCCTGCTCGACTGCCCGCTGAACGGGCCATTGCTCATCACCCTGCAAGCTCACGCCGACACTGAACCCTGCCTGCTTTACCTCCCCGGGCACCCAAGCAGGCCCCTGCGTCAGTACGCCTCCCTCGCAGCACTGGGTCAGAGCCTCACCCGCATGCTCTGGGACGACGATGAACGACGGTTTTTCTTGCGCTACGTCAGCCATGACCAGCAGCCCCGCTTCGCCATGAGGCTGCGCGAGACCTTGTTCCCCCACTACCCCTACGCCACAGTGCAACCCGGCACACCGATATTGGAGAAAGGCCAGCACGTCAGCTGGATCACCCGGCTTTTCCCTGACCCTCACCATCCGTGGCAAGAAACCCTGGACAAGAATGCACGGTTACCCTGGAGCGCTTCGCGCTGGCGCAGGGACTGCTTTGCAGAACGCGTGCGCACTCAGATCGAACGCAAGCGACAGGATGCCGCCAGCATTGTAGTGCCCACCGAAAAACGCGACGCGGCGGCACTGCTCGAGCGAATTGAAGGCTGGCTGCAGACCGGCCTGAACCTGCTCAATGTTGCCAGCTTCTTCGTACCCGGCCTGGCAGAAGTGATGTTGGTGGTGGGCGGGGCGCAGCTGGTCGACGAATTCCTCGAAGGTGTCCATCCCGCCGATGAAAGCGATACCGACGCCGCTGTCGCCCATTTGTTCGGCGTCTTCGAAAACCTGGCGCTATTCGCCGCACTGGGTACCGCCGGGCACTATGTCGAATCGCCAGGGCCATTGCACCAATGGCACCGCATTGGCCATGGCGACACCGAGCGCCTGTGGCATGGCGACCTTTCAGCGTTCGCCCGGTCTCGCCCATGGCCTGCGGATACACCAGTGACCGCCGATGGCCTGCAGGCATGGCAAGGTCAGCACTGGTGGCAACACGAAGGCAAGGCATTGGCGCTGGCGCCAGAAGCAGAGGGTGGCTGGCGCCTGGCGCCAGGTGAAGGCCATCGCCATCAACCCAGGCTGCTCGGCAACGGTGACGGCAGCTGGCTACTGGAGCATGAGCGGCCACTGGCCTGGCGCAGCCCAGAACTGCCGCGCCGCCTTGGCCGCGCGTGCGCGGGCCTGGACGACGCCGCCCTGGCCAACGCCTTGCGCAGCTGCGGCTACGATGACGCCGCGCTGAGGCGACTGCTGCTCGATCACCGGCCACTGCCCGCGCTGTTGCTGGACGGACTTGAAGCCTTTGGTTCCACGCCGCTGCCGCTCATTGAAAGGGGCGATAGCGCCGTGCTGGCAAGGGACTTTCCTTCGCTCAGCCCACGAGCACGCAACGAAATCCTGGCTGCGGCATCGCCGGGTGACGTGGCACGGCTCAGGCAAACCGGCCGACTGCCGCTGGCCATGGCCGAACAAGCCCGGCTGTACCTGCGCGAAGCGCGACTCAATCGAGCACTGGGCCAACTCCGGCAAGCTTCGGCCAACAGCAGTGATCGCGATGCCCTGGTGTTTGCCAACTTGCCACGCTTGCCGGGGTGGACCGGCAACATCCGCCTTGAACTTGTCGAGCAAGGTCAAGTCATCGAAGCTGTTGGCGCGCCAGGCTCAACGGTCAAGCGCGTCTTGCGCAGCAATCATGGCTACCAGGCAGTCGACGCGTCTGGCCAGACCCTGGAGAACCGGGAGTCGCTTGCTCATGCCATCCTGCATGCCCTGCCAGACAGCGAACGCGACGCACTCGGGCTGGCCATTTACGACGCACCAGCCCTGCGAGATGCCTTGTTCGAACTGGCCCACAGAGACCGCGAAGCAACCGCACGCGACCTGGGCATGGCACCCGTGCGCCCGCTGTACAACCCGCCCAGCTCGCTACCGGGCAGCCACCGGGTTGGCTATCAGCTCAGTGGTCACGGCCGCGGCGTGCTGACCGCCGACCAATTGTTCGACCAGCTTTACCCTGCCGGCAATCTGGAAGAGCGCCAGCTCCTGCGTCAACGCCTGCGCCACCAGGCAGGCCATGGGCCGGGCGCCTTCATGCGCTTGCTGGATGGCCTGCGCAGTGATTATCGGCAGCTGGATAGCGAGCTGCAGAGCTGGGTCGAATATGGCCAGGGTGCGCAGCGTACCGCACGAGACACCCAGGCCCAGCGCATTCGCCGAGCCTGGCGCAGGGAAAGCCCCGACGAGCCCACCGGTTCGATCGATCACATCATTCTCGACATCAACGCAGCACAACTGCAAACCTTGCCCAGGTTGAGCGTGACCCTGCCACACGTTCGCGACTTGCGTATCACCGAGCTTCCCGAACGTGTTCACACGCAACTGGACGCCTTTCTCCGGGTTTTCCCCCAGGTCCGCTACCTGGACCTGGAAGGCAATGCCCTGCGCAGCCTTCCTCCGGCACTGGGCGAACTCGGCGAAGTGCAATCACTGGACCTCTCGTACAACGAGCTCGATCTCTCTCAGGAAACCGACCTCACAACCCTCACGCGGCTGACCAACCTCCAGCGCCTGAATCTGTCACAATGCCTGCAGGACCTGCCGGTCAGTGCCCTGCAACGGCTTGCCAATCTGCCAGCGCTGACGTTTTTCCAGGCCGACCGGAACGCCTTGAGCTTCGGTGTAGAGCACTTCCAGGCACTGCAGGGCTGGCCGAGCCTCACCCACCTTGAACTGGGTCACAACCAGATCGTGCTGACCGAAGCAAGCCGCACGGCACTGGCCGGGCTGAATCGGCTGCGTCTGCTTTCACTGCGTCGCAACCCGCTGGAGCTGGCGCCCGACCTGACTGGCTGGGCTGCACTTGAGCAAATCGACCTGGAGCGCACGCTGATCGTCGAATGGCCTGCCGGGCTGACCACCTTGATGAGCCATGAACCGCTCAACCTCCGCGCCATCGACTTGAGCCTCAATGAACTGAGCGATGCACCCGCCCTGCGCGACACCACCTTCGCCCGCCGATACCGCGAACGCGACCCGGAGCTGAGTTACGCCTTCGACGACAACCCCTTCAACGATCTGGCCTTGCAGCGCCTCGAAGAGGCTGGATTACCTGCCGATCAGCAAGACTTTGAGGAAGACGACTGGTCCGCCGGCTGGCCTGGCGCCCTGCGGGCGCATCTGGCCGAGTTCTGGATGGACGCGAACTGGCAGCCCTTGTTCGACTTGTACCAGCGACTGCCCAACACGGAGGCATACCGGGTCAGCACAGCAGCCATGGACCAACGGATGCGCCAAGTGCTGCAGACCCTGGTTGAAGGCGCACAGTCAGATCAAGCCGGCACAGGCTTTGCCCAACTGCAACAGCAGATCCATGACCTTCTGGTGGACGCTGGCCAGGAATGCGTCGACCAGGCCAGCCTGCTGTTTCAGCAGGTCGAGACAGAAGTCTCGCTTTGGCAGTCCGTGGCCCGCGCAGAACCGGGTGCAGGCAACGAACAAGTGGCCATCGACAGCGCCGCGAGCCTGATGCGTCAGCGTTTGCTCGACGAGCAGATTAGCGGGTTGTTCAACGCTCGGCGCGCCAGGCGCCGTGCACTGGCCGACGCCGTCAACAGCGCTGAGCGCGAGGCTGCACCTGCCTTGTCGAGGCATGATGACCTCAGTGATGCGCAGCTGACCGAGGCGAGCTTCCTGCTGGATGAGCTGGAAATGGCCTTGTACGCGCGCATTCGCCTGCAGCAGCGGCTGCGCCTGCCCCCACAACCCGACGGGATGCGTTTCGAGTACCTGGCACGCCTGAGCGATGCCACCTTGCAACGGTTGGAGCAGGCTGTGTGGTCGGATGCGACAGCGGCGCGCCTGAGTGCCTGGGTCAGCGATCAACCCTTCTGGCAGCGCTGGCTACAGCGCTTGCGCCCGCAAGCATTCCAGCAGTTCGACCTGCAATGGGAGGGTGCTTCAGAGTATTTCGACACGCTCAATGACAGCGCCAGCGTGACCGGTAGCTACACCGGCCCCGAGGTCCCGCAGGCCTACATCACCCGCCTGGAACAGCACATGGGGCAGATCACCTGGCGCCGCGCAGGCGTGCTGCAACGCGTTGACCTGTCCAACGACGACGCCCTCTACCTACGGGCTTCGGAGCTTTTGCTGCAAAGTCGACAACAGGCGCGGGAAGCGCTGCTGAGGACACTGACTGAAGCCCTGAGCGACGCCAACCCGCATACCTTCGCGGCCAGCCCTTGAACCCGCGCCCCATCATCTTGGCAAGCTGATTGCAGCAGTTGATCAGGCGTTGGCCAGTCCTGATCTGATTTCAGCGGACAGCGTGGGGCAGGAGCTGCGCCCCATGCACCGAACTAGAGCCAAGGCAGTGCCAATGCCCTACAACTGGTCAGACCGGTAAGGCCAAAATCGCTTGCAAACTTGGATTTTTCGCGCTTTTATGATCCCGCGCTGAACATACCGGTAAGACCACAATAATTAAGTCCTGCGCTCTTTCGCCCCGTGCGGCACCGAAGCAAGGACACCGATCTGAGATCCCTCCCATGCTCAAATGGTGCTCGCGTTCGATCTTCCTGCAAGTTGTGCTCGGCCTTGCTCTCGGCATTGCCTGCGGCCTCAGCTTCCCCGACCTTTCCCTGCAGCTCAAACCCCTCGGCGACGGCTTCATCAAGCTGATCAAGATGCTCATCGGCCTGATCGTGTTCTGCGTGGTGGTCAGCGGCATTTCCGGCGCCGGCGACCTGAAGAAGGTCGGGCGCATCGGCCTGAAATCGGTGATCTATTTCGAAGTGCTGACCACCATCGCCCTGGTCATCGGCCTGGTGTTCGCCTTCAGCAGCGGCATCGGCAGCGGCGCCAACATACACCTCGACCAGCTGTCCAGCGCCGATGCCAGCAGCCTGGCCGAGCGCGGCCAGCACATCCATGGGGCCACGGCATTCTTCATGGACCTGATCCCGACGTCGGTGGTGGGTGCCTTCGCCGACAACAACATCCTCCAGGTGCTGCTGTTCTCGGTACTGTTCGGCAGTGCCTTGAACCTGGTGGGCGACTCGGCCGCTGGCATCTCGCGGCTGATCAACGAACTGAGCCACGTCATCTTCCGCATCATGGGCATGATCGTGCGCCTGGCGCCGATCGGCGTGTTCGGCGCCATCGCCTTCACCACCAGCAAGTACGGCCTGGAATCGCTGCAGCACCTGGGCGGCCTGGTGGCATTGTTCTACCTGACCTGCGCCGGCTTCGTGCTGATTGTGCTGGGTACCGTGATGCGCGTGTCCGGCCTGAAGCTGTTGCCGTTCATCAAGTACCTGCGTGAAGAGCTGACCATCGTCCTCGGCACCGCTTCGTCCGACGCCGTGCTGCCGCAGATCATGCGCAAGCTGGAACACCTGGGCATCGGCAGCTCCACCGTCGGCCTGGTCATTCCCACCGGCTACTCGTTCAACCTCGACGGTTTTTCCATCTACCTGACCCTGGCCATCGTGTTCATTGCCAACGCCACCGGCACACCGCTGGAGATGACAGACCTGCTGACCATTTTGCTGGTGTCGCTGGTGACCTCCAAGGGTGCTCACGGCATCCCAGGCTCGGCGCTGGTAATCCTTGCCGCCACCCTGACCGCCGTGCCGGCGATCCCGGTGGTGGGCCTGGTGCTGGTACTGGCGGTGGACTGGTTCATGGGCATTGGCCGGGCGCTGACCAACCTGATCGGCAACTGCGTGGCCACCGTCGCCATAGCCCGCTGGGAAAAGGACATCGACCTGGAACGTGCGCATAACGTGCTCGATGGCAAACCCGGCTTCGCCCCTGCGCCACGCAAGCAAGCCAACCCCCATCAACAGCAATTCTGAGCGAACGTGGCCGGCGCTGACGCCGGCCCTTGCAGGAGCGAACCGTGATCAGCTCATCGACCGTCGTCAACTCAGTGGTGGAAAAACTGCGCCAGGCCCTGGCCCGCGGCCAGTGGCGCTCCGGCGACATGCTGCCCGGGCAGCGCGAACTGGCCGAACAACTGGGTATCAGCCGCCCCAGCCTGCGCGAAGCGGTGACTGTGCTGGAAACCCTGGGCCTGGTGCGTGCGTTGCCAGGCAAGGGTGTGCTGGTACTGGATGCCGATGCCGTGCCCCAGGACCCAGCCAGCGAAAGCGCCGCAGCGGCCAGCCTGGCCGATGTGCTGGAACTGCGCTACACCCTCGAACCGTTCATCGTCGGGCTGGTCGCGCAATCGGCCAACAGCCAGGACATCGGCCAGCTGCGCCTGACCCTGATGGACATGCGCGAAGCCTTGGAAGCCGATGACAGCGAAGCCGGGGCCAAGGCTTACATCGCGTTCCACGAGGCGCTATTCGCCCTGACCACCAACCCGATCTTCCAGAGCGTGGTGCAGCAGACCGGCAACGCCCTCAAGCAGAGCGCCAGCATGCTGCGCAACTCGCCCGAGCACTTGGCCGCACGGCTCAAGGAGAATGAAGCGGTGGTGCGCGCCATCCGCGAACGCAACAGTGCCCAGGCCAGCGCCCAGATGCGCCAGCACATTCTCGCCGAAGGCCAGCGCATGGGCATTCAACTCAATATCCCGGACGACCAGCCCGGCCAATGACCCTTGGAGAGCGACCATGACCGCCTGCGCCCACGCCGCCCCCCGCCTGCCTGCCCTGCTCGCCGCCGGCGAGACCCGCCTGTCGGCCGAGCAGATCTACCCGCGTCTGTTCGACGCGATCCTCGAACAGCGCCTGCCGCCTGGCAGCCTGTTGCCCGAACAGGCCCTGGGCAATGCCTTTGGCGTCAGCCGCACGGTGATCCGCCGGGTGCTCGGGCGTCTGTCGGACCAGCAAGTGGTGGTGCAGCGCCCCAGCCACACTGCCCACCTGGCTGCGCCCGACCCGCAGCAGGCGCGCCAGGTACTGAGTGCCCGGCGCCTGGCCGAAACCACCCTGATCAGCCTGGCCGCACAACGCGCACGGCCGGTGCAGGTTCGCCAGCTGCGCCAACTGGTCGAACGCGAGCGCCAGCACCACGAACGCGGTGAACGCTGCGCCGCCATCCGCCTGGGTGGCGAATTTCACCTCAAGCTCGCCCAGGTGGCGGCCAATGCGCCGCTGGCGCGCTTCCTCAACGGCCTGGTACCCATGACTTCGCTGATCATCGCCCGCTATGAATCGCCTTGCTGCGACCACTGCGCCTGGGAGGAACATGCCGCGATCATCGATGCCGTGGAAGCCGGTGATGCAGAGGCGGCACTGGCGTTGATGCATGATCATCTCGACCGTCTGGAAGACAAGCTCGACCTTGGCTGACCACGGCCGATAGGCTGCACGGCAGCCCCCTGAGCAGCGCCCTATACTCGGATGACCACCCCGCCTCTACCCCCGGGAGGCAGCCGAGTGAGCCGAAGATTGCTGGTCCTGCTGTGCATCTTGCTGGCTATCGCCGGCTGCGCAGGCAAACGCTCGCCGGCCCCGCCCCCGCCAGTGGTACTCGACCCCGCCAGCTGGCAGCGCATCGACCAGGAGCTGATCGAGGCCTCGGTCGGCGCGGCCGGCTCGGCCAACGACTATGCACGGCGCTCGATGCGGGTATGGAAGGAACAGGTGCAGCAACGCACCGAAAACGACTTTATCCCTTGGTTCACCGGTTACTGGACCCAACAATGGCTGACCATGAAGGTAGCCTGGTACAAGCTCGACAGCGGCGAAGGCCGCGAGCCTGCAGAGAAGCGCCTGGCGTTGTACCTGCAGGAGCAGTACCACGAGCGGGTGATCGAACCCGTGGCCGAACAGATCAACCCCGAAGGCATTCGCGATCGTGCCTGCGAGCTGTACGTGCAACTGTTCGGCCAGCAACTGCCAGCGATCATCCAGCGCTACCATGCGCCGCCCGAGCAGTTCAGCCAGCGCCTGAATCGCATCCCGGCGATCAACCTGGGGCCGCCACCCGCCCGCAATGCCTCGCTCTATCAATTGCTGCGGGCCAAGCCGCTCGAGCAGCAACCGGCCTGGCTGGCGTTGCGCGAGCACTTGCACAAGCAGGCCGCCAAAGGCCCGGGGAAAACCGATGTGAGCTTGTCGTCCGTGGCCACCAATGCCAGTGAGAAACTCGGCGCCACCCTGGCCCCTCGCGGCATCGCCAGTGCCGTCGCCAGTGCCGTGGGCAAGGTGGCCGGCGCGATGATCTCGATCGCGGCGACCGGCTACGGCATCATGTCGCACAACCGTGACCAGCCGCAGATGGTCGAGCAACTGCGGGTCATCCTCAACGTCGCGCTCAACCAGGAATGGCAGGAGCTGATGGAAAACCGCCAGAGCGGCGCCCTGGCGGGGGTGTACTACCTGTCTGGGCAGGTCGAGGACAGCCTGCTGGCGACCATGCCACAACCTTCGATGGAGCAGCAGACCGAACAGCGCCAGGCACCCACAAGACAGGAGCCTCTTCTGATTCGCTTGCCCTAGGTTCCTGTTCCGGCCTTTTCGCGGCTAAAGCCGCTCCCACAGGGACACCACTGTTCCCGAGGGCAGTGACATACCTGTGGGAGCGGCTTTAGCCGCGAAGAGGCCTGACCTGCCTGCCTCAGGCAGCGGCCATCGCCGAAGTCGGCAAGCCAAAGATCCGGTCGAACGCCCAGTTGTAGGCGAAGGTGTAGCACGGGATCAGAACGATGAACGCCAGATCCACCAGCAACGCCTCCACCAGGCTCATGTCCAGCCACCAGGCAATCAGCGGAATCAGGTACACCACCAAGGTCAGCTGAAAGCCGACGGCATGCGCCACCCGCCGCGCCACGCTGCGCCCACGCTTGGCCTGGCGGCTCTCCCAGTACTCGAAGAGGCTGTTGTAGATCAGGTTCCAGAGCATGGCGATGGTGGTGATCATCACCGCCAGCGGCCCGGTGTGCGAAGCCTGGGTGTCGGACAGGTAGGCCAGCCCCAGCGTCGACATGCACAGGCCGATGAGTTCATAGGCGGTCACGTAGACCAGTTTGCGTTTGACGCCCTGCACGGGTTACCTCATGTGTCGAATTGCGAGAGCGCAAGGATGATTCACCTGGCTTGACAGGAAAAGTCAACAGCCTTCAGATTGGCTGACAGGAGGCCGCCATGAACTTTTCCAGCGATAACATCCAGCTGTTTCTTGCCGTGCTCGACCGCGGCTCGTTTTCCGCCGCTGCCCGCGCCCTGCACCGGGTGCCTTCGGCGGTGAGCATGGCCATTGGCAACCTCGAAGCCGAACTGGGCTACACCCTGTTCGAGCGCGGCTCACGCGAAGTCCGCGCCACCGCCCAGGCGTTGGCACTCGAGCCCCATGCACGGCTGATCGCCGAGCAACTGGGCTTGTTGCAGGTGCACGCGCTGGAACTGTCCCAGGGCCTGGAAAGCAGCCTTACCCTCGCCGTGGTCCCGGATATCGATCATCGCCCGTTGCTCGCCACCATTGCCAACCTCGGCGCCCGCTACCCGTTGCTCGACATCCAGTTGCTCAGCGCTCCCCAGGAAGAAGCCCTGCAGCTGCTCGACAGCGGCCGCGTCGATCTGTGCCTGGCTTTTGCCGGCTTGCAGGTCGATGCCCGGCGCAGTTTCCAGCACATCGGCATGGAAACGCTGGTGGCCACCTTGTCGCCCACCCACCCGGCCCTGCTCGAGGGCCGTATTCACTACCTCGAGGACCTGGTCAACGTGCGCCAGATCCTGGTCCGCAGCCGCGACCTGCCACTACTCGACCCACGGCCACTGATCGGCGCCACGCACTGGTCCACCGATAGTTTCGACCTGGCCCTGCAGATGGTCGAAGCCGGCCTTGGCTGGGGCGACCTGCCCCTGGCCCGGGTCGCGCCGCTGGTCGCGGCCGGGCGCCTGGTGCGCCTGCAATTTGGCAATACCCGCAACGAACTGCAGCTGCCAATCCATGTGCTCTGGCGCAAGCAGCATCCGCTGCACCAGGGCGCTCGCCTGCTGATCGATCTGCTGGCAGCAGGCTAGCCCACCGTCCGTCGTCGGTGAGCCAGGCAAATAGCTAATTGTTTCAACCTTTTACCAAGCGCGCCGATAACAGGTAGGACAGGACTCGCCTTTTCGCCACAAGCACGCGGCGCCCTTCCCATCCTTGGCTCAAGGTCTCGAAACATGAACCTGAAATTTCGCCACAAGATCCTTCTCAGCGCCTGCGGTGTCGTGGTGCTGGCCTTTGCACTGTTCACGCTCTACAACGATTACCTGCAACGCAACACCCTTCGCCAGAATATCGAATCGTCCGTGCAACAGTCTGGCGCGCTGACTGCCAGCAGCGTGCAGAACTGGATGAGCGGGCGCATCCTGGTGCTGGAAAACCTGGCGCAGGACATTGCCGAACAAGGGGCAGGAGAAACCTTGGGCGGGCTGATCGAGCAGCCTTCCTATACGCGAAATTTCCTTTTCACCTATCTGGGCCAGGCCAACGGCGCATTCACCCAGCGCCCTGACACACAGATGCCGGCCGGCTACGACCCCCGCCAGCGGCCGTGGTACAGCAGCGCGGCCAGCGCCGGTCAGACCGTGCTCACCGCCCCTTACCAGGGCGCAGTCGGTGGCCTCATGGTCACCATCGCGGTACCGGTGAAAAGCAAGCGTAACGGCGAACTGATCGGCGTGGTCGGCGGTGACCTGACCCTTGACACCCTGGTCGAGATCATCAACTCGGTCGACTTCGGTGGCATCGGCCACGCCTTCCTCGCCGACAGCAGTGGCCAGGTGATCGTCAGCCCGGACAAAGACCAGCTGATGAAAAACCTCAAGGACATCTACCCCGGCAGCGGCCTGCGGGTGGCCGCTGGCATGCAGGACGTCACCCTCAACGGTGAAGAACGGCTGATCTCGTTCGCCCCGGTGGCCGGCCTGCCGTCGGCGCAGTGGTACATCGGCCTGTCGATCGACAAGGACAAAGCCTACGCTGCACTCAGCCAGTTCCGAACTTCAGCGATCATCGCCATGCTCATCGCCGTAGTCGCCATCGCCGTGCTGCTGGGCCTGCTGATCCCGGTGCTGATGCGCCCGCTGACCACCATGGGCCGCGCCATGCGTGACATTGCCGAAGGTGAAGGCGACCTGACCCGCCGGCTCGAGGTGCAGCACAAGGACGAATTCGGCGAGCTGGCCAGCTCGTTCAACCGCTTCGTCGAGCGTATCCACACCTCGATCAGCGAAGTCTCTTCGGCCACCCGCCTGGTGCACGATCTGTCGGAAAAAGTCGTCGACGCCTCCAACGCCTCGATCATCGGTTCCGAAGAACAGAGCATGCGCACCAACAGCGTGGCCGCGGCCATCAACCAGCTGGGCGCCGCGACCCAGGAAATCGCCCGCAATGCGGCCGACGCCTCGCAACACGCCAGCGGTGCCAGTGAGCAGGCCCACGGCGGCCGTGAAGTGGTCGAGCAGGCGATCAGCGCCATGACTGCGCTTTCCCAGCGCATCAGCGAATCGTGCCAGCAGATCGAAACCCTCAATGCCAGCACCGATGAGATCGGCAAGATTCTCGACGTGATCAAGGGCATTTCCCAGCAGACCAACCTGCTGGCGCTCAACGCCGCCATCGAAGCCGCCCGCGCCGGTGAGGCCGGACGCGGCTTTGCCGTGGTCGCCGACGAGGTGCGCAACCTGGCCCACCGCACCCAGGAATCGGCCGAGGAAATCCACCGCATGATCACCAGCCTGCAGGTGGGCTCGCGTGAGGCGGTGCACACCATGAATACCAGCCAGGTATCGAGCGAACAGACCGTGCAGGTGGCCAACCAGGCCGGTGAACGCCTGGCCAGTGTCACCGAGCGCATCGGTGAAATCGATGGCATGAACCAATCGGTGGCCACCGCTACCGAGGAGCAGACCGCAGTGGTCGAGAGCCTGAACCTGGACATCACCCAGATCAACGCGCTGAACCAGCAAGGGGTGCAAAACCTCAACCAGACCCTGCAGCATTGCGATGCGCTCGCTCAACAGGCCGGGCGCCTGAAGCAGCTGGTAGGCAGCTTCCGCATCTGATGACGTGTAACCCCTCGTCGGCGCTTGCCGACGAGGGCTTTCGCCAGCGCACGCCTGCATCAACCCAAGAACCGGTTATAACCTAATAACGAACAAGTCTATTTGGCTATAAAAACTCCCTATATGCTGGCACGCATCCGATAACGGGCAAAGCTGGGCAGTCGAGTAGCGTATGGATGTAGGTTCTTTCGGTTTCACCATTGCCGGACTGGTTGTGGGTTTCATCGTCGGCATGACCGGCGTCGGTGGTGGCTCACTGATGACCCCGATCCTGCTGTGGTTCGGCATCAACCCGGCGACTGCCGTGGGCACCGACTTGTTGTATGCGGCGATCACCAAGGGCAGTGGCGTCTGGGTGCATGCCCGGCAGAAGAACATCGACTGGAAGATCACCGGCCTGCTCAGCCTCGGTAGCGTACCGGCGGCAGCCCTGACCCTGTGGTTCCTCAGCAGCCTGCACACCGACACCACGGCGCTGAACGCCATTATCAAGCAGGGCCTGGCGGTGGTGCTGATCCTCACCGCCCTGGCAATCCTGTTCAAGTCGCGCCTGCAAGCGTTCGCCAGCCGTCATGCGGGTGACCACTATCACCTCAGCGACCGCAGCCTGAACGTTCTCACTGTGCTGACCGGCGTACTGCTGGGCGTCATGGTCACCCTGACCTCGATCGGTGCCGGCGCCCTGGGTACCGTGGCGCTGTTCCTGCTCTACCCCTTCCTGGCCACCCGTCGCCTGGTTGGCACCGAAATCGCCCATGCCGTCCCCCTGACCTTGGTTGCCGGTATCGGCCACGCCGGCATGGGCAACATGGACTGGCCGCTGCTGGGTTACCTGCTGCTGGGCTCGCTGCCGGGCATCTACCTTGGCAGCCACCTCACTGGGCGCATCTCTGATCGCGTCCTGCGCCCTTGCCTGGCGACCATGTTGCTGCTGATCGGCTACAAGCTGGTGTTCTGACCTGGCAACCGGCGCTTGCTCAACCCAGACGCAAGCGCCACTGCCCGGCAAAGCTCAACTCGACCCGCGACAACGGCAGCACATCGATCCGCTGCGCGGCAGCCAGCGGGCATTCCAGCACCGCCACCAGTGCGGCGCGGATCACCCAGGGGTGAGTGACCGCCAGCCACTCACCCGGCCCGTCGAAGGCCGTCAACCATGCCTTTACACGTTCGCACACCTGCGCAAACGATTCACCGCCAGGGGGCGCACTGAGCGGGTCGGCGAGCCACAGCGCCAACGCCTGAGGCTGCTCGGCCTGCAACTGTTTGAGTGGCAAACCCTGCCAATGGCCAAGGGCGCAATCGGCCAATGCCGGTACGCACTGCACCTGCGACGAGAGGCACAGCGCCGTCTCCTGCGCGCGCCGCTCAGGCGCAGCCAGCAGCTGCATGCCGGGAGTAGACGCCAAGGACTCGAGGGCCGAAGGCAAAATGCCGTCGTCGGGCTGCGCCAGGCGCCCGCTTTTCTGGGCCGGGGTCAGGGCATGGCAGAGCAAGGTCAGGCGTACGGCTTTCACCAAGGCGTTCTTCATTAAAAGTCAGGCCGACTGGTTTAACATGCCAGCCATTTTTTTACCGCAACAAAGTCACGCCAGGGCGGAACGTCGAGTTAGCATCGCCACTCCTACCTAGGCGAAATGCCACCAGAGCCAGATCGATGCCCACCACTACGCCCAGCCCTTTGCTACTTGCCCTGCGCCAAGGCACCCGTGACTGCCACAAGATGCTGGAGGCGCGCCTGCCGTTCTTCAGTCCCAGCTTCGATAGCGCTGACTATCGGCGCCTGCTGCAGGCCTACTACGGTTTTCACTTTCCCCTGGAACATCGCTTGAGCGATTACCAGGGACGAGAGCGCCACAAGGCCCCAACCTTGGCCCGCGACCTGCTGGCCTTGGGCCTGAGCGAAGCCGACATCGGCGCCCTGCCGCTGTGCCAGGCACTGCCGGCCATCCACGACGAGGCCAGCGCGCTGGGTGTTATGTACGTGCTGGAGGGTTCGACCCTGGGTGGCCAGGTGCTCAAGCGGGCGATGGCCGAGCGCCTGGGCATCGGCCACGACAGCGGTGCAGCCTTTCTCGACGTGTATGGCGAACGGACCGGCAGCTACTGGCGAAGCTTCCTGGAGCGGCTTGGCCGGGCACCGGCTGCAGAACAGGCCGCTACCATGCAGGCCGCCATCGACACCTTTACCCGCTTCGAAGCGTGGCTGGACCATCGCGGTGTCTTGCACTAGCGACTGCCGCTTGCCCTGACCGGTGTCTTCAGCATGCTCGCGAGCGACCCTGGCCATCCATTGGCCGGTCAGATCCTTGTAGTTGAAAGGTACGATTTCAGGTACAACCCACAGACGCTTCACGTCGACCCTCTCCCTCAACGAATCCCTTGCCCATGCTCCCAGCCGCACTGATCTTCCTGTTCACCCTGACCCTGGTCATCTGGCAGCCCAAGGGCCTCGGCGTCGGCTGGAGCGCCAGCCTTGGCGCCGTGCTGGCGCTGTTGTTCGGGGTGGTCTCAGTGCAGGACATCCCCACCGTATGGGCGATCATCTGGAACGCCACCGGCACCTTCATCGCCCTGATCGTCATCAGCCTGTTGCTGGATGAGGCGGGTTTCTTCGAATGGACAGCGCTGCACGTGGCACGTTGGGCGCGCGGCGACGGGCGCAGGCTGTTCGCCTTCATGGTGCTGCTGGGGGCTGCGGTGTCGGCATTGTTCGCCAATGACGGGGCAGCGCTGATCCTCACCCCGATCGTCATGTCGATGCTGCTGGCCCTGCGTTTCTCCCCCGCAGCGACCCTCGCCTTCGTCATGGGTGCCGGTTTCATTGCCGACACCGCCAGCCTGCCGTTGGTCGTGTCGAACCTGGTGAACATTGTTTCAGCTGACTACTTCGGCCTCGGTTTCAATGCCTACGCGTCGGTGATGGTGCCGGTGAACCTGGTGGCGGTGGCGGCCACGCTGCTGGTGCTGGGGTTGTATTTTCGCCGTGACATCCCGGCCCGATACACTGCCGAGGACCTCAAGCTACCGGCCCTGGCCATCCGCGATCGCGCTACCTTCCGCGTCGGCTGGGTAGTGCTTGTGGGCCTGCTGGCCGGGTTGTTCGTGCTGGAGCCGCTCGGCATTCCGGTCAGCGCCGTGTCCACTGCGGGGGCGCTGGTGCTGTTCGCGGTGGCTGCGCGCGGCCACGTCATCATGACCCGCCGCGTGCTGCGTGAGGCGCCGTGGCACATCGTGGTGTTCTCACTGGGCATGTACCTGGTGGTCTACGGGCTGCGCAATGCCGGCCTGACCGACTCGCTGACCCACGTGCTCAATGGCCTGGCCGGGCATGGCCTGTGGGCGGCATCACTGGGAACCGGGCTGATTGCCGCGCTGCTGTCCTCGGTGATGAACAACCTGCCCAGCGTGCTGATCGGCGCACTGTCGATCCACGCCAGCGAGGCGCACGGCGTGGTACGCGAGGCAATGATCTACGCCAACGTGATCGGCTGCGACCTGGGGCCGAAGATTACGCCGATCGGCAGCCTGGCGACCTTGCTCTGGCTGCATGTGCTGGCGCGCAAGGGAGTGACGATTGGCTGGGGGTATTACTTCAAGGTTGGCGTGCTGCTTACAGTGCCGGTGCTGCTGGTGACCTTGGCGGCGCTGGCAGTGCGGCTGAGCATTTGAGATCGCCGGGCAGGCTTGGCCTCGGCACCGCGAGCGACGACACAGCCGTCATTGTTGCTGAGCACGACGATGGGCGTACGTTGCGGGCTTCATTGCAAATATTATCAATACTGTATCTATATACAGTTAATCACAACGCCTTGCCGATGCCTCAAGCCACTCATCCAATTTGCATCCTGCGCACGCAGTCCTACAGTTTCGAGCTGTGACAACTCCATCGAGGCTCCCGATGCACAGTGCCGAAAAGTCCGAACAAGGCAGCACCGCCAAGGCCCTGCCGAAGATCCCTCGTAGCGTCTGGGCGCTGGGTTTCGTGTCGATGTTCATGGACATCTCCTCGGAAATGATCCACGCCCTGCTGCCGCTGTACATGGTCACCGTGCTCGGTACGTCAGTGGTCGCCGTTGGCTTCATCGAGGGTATCGCCGAGGCCACCGCGTCGATCACCAAGGTGTTCTCAGGCGCACTCAGCGACCGCCTCGGCAAGCGCAAGCTGCTGACGGTGCTGGGATATGGCCTGGGCGCGCTGACCAAGCCAGTGTTCCCGCTGGCCTCCGGCCTGGAGTGGCTGACTGCGGCGCGCTTCGTCGACCGCATCGGCAAGGGTATCCGCGGCGCCCCGCGCGATGCGCTGGTCGCCGATGTGACGCCGGCCGAACTGCGTGGCGCGGCATTCGGCCTGCGCCAGGCGCTGGACACCGTGGGGGCTTTCCTCGGCCCGTTGCTGGCGATCGGGCTGATGTGGCTGACGGCGAGCCATTTCCAGACGGTGTTCTGGGTGGCGGTGATCCCGGCGTTCGTCGCCGTGTACATTCTCGTTGCCTTCGTCCGTGAGCCCGAGACAGCACCCAGCGCGCGGCCGGTGCGCTCGCCGCTGGCATGGCATGAACTGGCGCGCCTGGGCCCGGCCTACTGGCGCCTGAGCGGCCTGGCCATGCTGTTCACCCTGGCCCGGTTCAGCGAGGCTTTCCTGCTGCTGCGCGCCCAGGATATGGGCCTGGCGCCGTTGTGGGCGCCCGCGGTGCTGGTGCTCATGGCCCTGGCCTATTCGCTGTCGGCCTACCCGGCCGGCGCGCTGTCAGACCGCGTCGGCCGCCGTGGCGTGCTGATGACAGGGCTGGGCCTGCTGATCACCGCTGACCTGTTGCTGGCCCTGTTGCCAGGCTGGGCCGGGCTGGCGCTCGGGGTTGCCGCCTGGGGCCTGCACCTGGGGTTCACTCAGGGCATCTTCGCCGCGCTGATTGCCGACCGTGCACCGGCCAGCCTGCGTGGCACCGCGTTCGGCCTGTTCAACTTGCTGACTGGGGTGGCACTGCTGGGCGCCAGTGTGGTGGCCGGGCTGCTGTGGGATGGCGCCGGGTTCCAGGCGACCTTCCTGGTCGGGGCGGGTTTTGCCGGCGCCACCCTCGTCGGAGTGATGCTGCTGCGCTAAGCCGGGTCATGGCTGCGCAAACTGAACGTCCCCACGCCCCAAATCATGAAGTCGTCACCCTCCATGAGGTAGCGTGGCGCACAGCGCAGGTTTTCCGAGCGCAGCAGCAATTGCCCGGCGACGTACTGCAGCCGCTTGCACGGCGGCTCGCCGTTGACTGCGGCAATCACGATATGGCCATGGCGCGCCTCGATCGAACGGTCGACGAGCACCAGGTCGCAATCAAATATGCCGGCACCTTGCAGGCTGTCGCCGTCTATCCTGACCAGATAAATGTGCGGTGCCCGCAGGTTGGGCAGCTCGTCCAGCGAGATGGGCTGCTCCATGTGGTCGGCGGCAGGTGACGCAAAGCCCGCCGGAACACGGAACAGATAGCGCGGCACGGCACACTGGCGCCCGTGATGGGAGCCAGGATGAAAGTCATGCGACGGCCTTGATGTTTATCTGTATGCATATACAGTAAACGCCGTAGCAGGTATCCGGTCAATTTCGCCGCAGGATATTTCGACAAGTGGGGGTAGATGCCATGTGTGGACGCTTCGCCCAGTACCAGGGCCTGGCCGACTACCTGCGTGAACTGGACGCCGAACAGGACGTGATCAGCGGGTACGACAACGTGCCGATCGGCCGCTACAACGTCGCCCCCGGCAGCCGCGTGCTGATCCTGCATCAGGCCACCGATGGCCTGCGCATCGCCCCCTGCCATTGGGGTTGGGCGCCGTTCTGGGCCACGGGCAAGCGGCCGGCACCGATCAACGCGCGGGGCGAGACGGTGACCTCCGGCAAGTTCTTCAAGGCCCTTTGGCCGCAAGGGCGGGCTTTGGTGATGGCTGACGGCTGGTACGAGTGGGTGGCTGACCCGCATGACCCCGAGCGTAAACAACCCTATTTCATTCGCCTGAAAAACCAGGCCCCGATGTTCATGGCGGCACTGGCCGAGGTGCGTGCCGGGCAGGAGCCTAACGAAGGCGATGGCTTCGTGATCATCACCGCCGCCAGCGATGCGGGGATGGTCGATATCCAAGACCGCCGGCCCCTGGTGCTGAGCCCGGAGCATGCGCGAGCCTGGATTGACCCCGAGGTACCTGCCGAGAAGGCCGAGCGCCTGGCGCGGGAGCAGTGCTTGCCGGTGGCGGCGTTCGAGTGGTTTGCGGTGGGCAAGGAGGTGGGGAATGTGCGCAGTGAAGGGGCTGAGCTGATCGTCATGCTGGATGCCGAGCATCAGCCTTGAAGTTTTTGATGCCTGTGATGGCCTCTTCGCGGGCGCGCCCGCTCCCACAGATACAGCGCAGAACTCCAGATCTGTGCACCACCTGCGGGAGCGGGCATGCCCGCGAAGAGGCCAGCACTGGCTAAACCAGAACCTCCTGCTGGCGCAGCGACCAGCCGCCTTGCCCATCCACTTCCAGCCGGTGGGTATGGAAGTCGGCCAAGGTGCTGCGATGCCCCACGCTCACCAGCAAGGTCTCGGGCATCTCCTTACGCAACAGCGCATACATCGCATGCTCCAGCCCTTCGTCCATCGCCGAGGTGGATTCGTCGAGGAACACCACCTGCGGCCGGTTGAACAGCACCCGGGCAAACGCCAGGCGTTGCTGCTCACCGACCGAGAGAATGTTCGACCAGTCGCAACTCACCGCCAGCCGCTCGGCCAGGTGCGCCAGGTTGACCTCGCGCAGGGCCTGCTGCATGCGCGCTTCATCCTCCGGCTGGCTGTCGGCCGGGTAGGCAATGGCGGCACGCAAGTCGCCCAGCGGCAGGTAAGGCCGCTGCGACAGGAACAACGCCTGGGTCCCCAACGGCCGCCGGACTTCGCCCTTGGCATACGGCCACAGGCCTGCCAGGGCGCGCAGCAAGGTGGTCTTGCCGCTGCCCGACGGCCCTTTGATCAGCAGCGCCTGGCCGCCCTGCAGGCGCAGGTCGAGGTCGGCAATCAGCGCATGCCCGTCCGGGCGCAGCACCTGCAGGCCAATGATATCCAGGGCGCGTGGCTGGTCTTCGGTCAGCACCCGTGGCAGCGCACTGGCCTGGTCGTTGGCATTGAGGAAGCCGGTCAAACGGTCGAGGGTGGCGCGGTACTGGGCAAAGGTGTCGTAGGACTCACGGAAGAATGACAGCGAATCCTGCACCTGGCCGAACGCCTGGGAGGTCTGCATCACGTCACCGAGCTTGATCGCCCCGCTGAAAAAACGTGGCGCCTGCAGGATGAACGGGAACACCACCGCCACCTGGCTGACGCCGAGGTTGAAACCGCTGAACTTCAGGTTTCGGAACACCAGCGCCCAGACGTTGCCGATCAGTGCGCCGAAGCGCCCGAGCAAGGTTGCCCGTTCGACCGCAGCGCCCTGGTAGAAGGCAATGTTCTCGGCGTTCTCGCGCAGGCGCATCAGCGCATAACGGAAGTTCGCCGTGAGTTTTTCATTGAGGAAATTCAGGCGGATCAACGGCCGGCCGAGGCGGAAGGCAATCCAGGTGGCGATCAGCACATAGATATACACCGCAAACACCATCGCCCGGGGTATCTCGTACCCCGCCACTGTCAGCGGCGCCGACAGGCCCCAGAGGATGCCGGTAAAGGCCACCAGCGAAACCAGCGCGCTGACCGCGCCCAGGGCCAGCGAAACAGAATGGGTGACGAACGCGCTGACGTCCAGTTCGATACGCTGGTCGGGGTTGTCCACCGGCTCGGCGAGGAAACGGCCGCGGTAATAGGCATCGCCTTTCATCCAGTCGCCGGTCAGGCGCTCGGTCAGCCACATCCGCCATTGAATGCTGAACGCCTGGGTCACGTAGAAGGTGAACAGCGAACGCAGCACATGGATGGTGGCGAGCACCGCGAACACCCCCAGCAGGTACCAGAAGGCCGTCTGGTCGAGAGCCTGCAGGGCGCTGTAGAAACCGTTGTACCAGAACGAGAACAGCACGTTCAGGCGCACCGAGAACAGCGTCAGCACCAGCAGCAGGCCGAACACCAGCAGCGGGCGCCAGCTGCGGCGGAAGGTGAAGTAAGGCCCCGCCAGCTGCCAGAACTGGCTGCCCCAGCGCGTGTAGCGCACGGCCAGGAAAGCAGCAGCGGTGAAGCCGATGAGGGTGATGAACGAGGCGATTGCAAGCCAGCTCAGGCTCTCTTGCAGGGCCTGGTGCCAGTTCATGTCCATAGAAGATATCCGTGACGAGGGTTTCCGCGAGCGTAGCATTGCGGCGGGATTCGTCTTGCATAAATGACGGACATTTCATTTTGCCTGTGCCGGCCTCTTCGCGGGCTTGCCCGCGAAGAGGCCGGAACAGACAGGCGCTAGGCCAGGGCCTCTACCACCTTGGCATCCAGCCCTTCCTGGCCATGCTCGGCAATCCACTCCCCCAGCTGCCGGCGCATCGCCGGCGTCCAGAAGCTGTGCAGATGCTGCCTCACGCCCTGCACCGCCTGCGCCCGGTTTGGCTCGCTGTCGAAGTAGTGGGCAATCTGGTTGGCCATCTTGACCAGGTTGTCACTGCTCATCGGCGCACCTCGGCTTGTTCCTGTGTGCGGCGCTCCTTGAGCAGACGCCGCTGTTGGTCATTGAAGTCCTGATAGCGCTTCTGCCATTCCGATGGGTGGAACACCTTCACCACTTCCACCGCCGTGACCTTGTATTCCGGGCAGTTGGTGGCCCAGTCGGAGTTGTCGGTGGTGATCACGTTGGCACCGGACTCGGGGAAATGGAAGGTGGTGTACACCACCCCCGGGGCCACCCGCGTGCTGACCTTGGCACGCAGCACAGTCTGCCCTGCACGGCTGCCGATGCCGACCCAATCGCCGTCATGGATGCCGCGGCTTTCAGCGTCGTCGGGGTGGATCTCCAGCCGGTCGGCATCGTGCCACGCGGTGTTGCTGGTGCGCCGGGTCTGGGCGCCGACGTTGTACTGGCTGAGGATGCGTCCGGTGGTCAGCAGCAACGGGTAACGGCTGTTGACCCTCTCGTCGGTGGGCACATAACCGGTAAGCATGAAACGCCCCTTGCCGCGCACGAACTGCTCGATGTGCATGGTCGGGGTGCCGTCCGGGGCGGCGTCGTTGCACGGCCATTGCAGGCTGCCGTGGCGGTCGATCTCGGCATAACTGACGCGGTGGAAGCTCGGGGTCAGGCGGGCGATCTCGTCCATGATCTCGGATGGATGGCGGTAGTCCATCGGATAGCCCAGGGCATTGGCCAAGGCCACGGTAGCCTCCCAGTCGGCCTTGCCGGCGAGCGGTTCCATGACCTTGCGCACCCGCGAGATGCGCCGCTCGGCGTTGGTGAAGGTGCCGTCCTTCTCGAGGAACGAGCTGCCCGGCAGGAACACATGGGCAAACTTGGCCGTCTCGTTGAGGAAGATGTCCTGCACCACCACACATTCCATGGCGCGCAGGGCAGCGGTGACATGCTGGGTGTTGGGGTCGCTCTGGGCGATGTCCTCGCCCTGGCAGTACAGCGCCTTGAAACTGCCATCGAGCGCCGCTTCGAACATGTTGGGAATACGCAGGCCCGGATCGGGCTGCAAGGTCACGCCCCACGCCTGCTCGAACTCGGCCCGCACCCCCTCGTTGGAGATATGCCGGTAGCCCGGCAGCTCGTGGGGGAACGACCCCATGTCGCACGAGCCCTGCACATTGTTCTGCCCACGCAGCGGGTTCACCCCTACCCCTTCACGGCCGATGTTGCCGGTGGCCATGGCCAGGTTGGCGATGCCCATGACTGCGGTGCTGCCCTGGCTGTGTTCGGTCACCCCCAGGCCGTAGTAGATCGCCGCGTTGCCACCGGTGGCGTACAACCGGGCGGCGCGGCGGATCTGCTCGGCGGGCACACCGCATACGGGCCCCAGGGCTTCCGGGGCGTTTTCCGGCAGGCTGACGAAGTCACGCCAGCGGGCAAAGTCCTCGGTTTCGCAGCGGGCGTCGATGAACGTCTGGGCCAGCAGCCCCTCGCTGACGATCACATGGGCCAGGGCATTGAGCATGGCCACGTTGGTACCGGGGCGCAGCTGCAGGTGCAGTTCGGCGCGGGCGTGGGGCGAGTCGACCAGGTCGATGCGCCTTGGGTCGATGACGATCAGCCGTGCGCCTTGGCGCAGGCGGCGCTTGAGCTGCGAGCCAAATACCGGGTGGGCGTCGGTTGGGTTGGCGCCGATCACCAGGATCACATCGGCCTGCATCACCGAATCGAAGCTCTGGGTGCCAGCCGACTCACCCAGGGTCTGCTTCAGGCCATAGCCGGTCGGCGAATGGCAAACCCGGGCGCAGGTATCGACATTGTTGTTGCCGAACGCCGTGCGCACCAGCTTTTGCACCAGGTAGGCTTCTTCGTTGGTGCAGCGGCTGGAGGTGATGCCGCCGATGGAATCCCGCCCGTACTTGAGCTGGATGCGGCGGAACTCGCTGGCGGCGTAGGTGACCGCCTCATCCCAGCTGACTTCCTGCCATGGGTCTTCCAGGCGCTTGCGGATCATCGGCCTGGTGATGCGATCGGGGTGGGTGGCATAGCCCCAGGCGAAGCGACCCTTGACGCAGGCGTGGCCGTGGTTGGCGCCGCCATTCTTGTCCGGGACCATACGCACCAGCTGGTCGCCCTTCATCTCGGCGCGGAACGAGCAGCCAACACCGCAATAGGCACAGGTGGTGATCACCGCACGCTCGGGCTGGCCAAGCTGGACCAGGCTCTTCTCAGTGAGGGTCGCCGTCGGGCACGCCTGCACGCAGGCGCCACACGACACGCATTCGGAGGCCAGGAAGTTGTCGCCACCGGCTGCCGCTACCCGCGACTCGAAACCGCGCCCGGTGATGGTCAGGGCGAAGGTGCCCTGGATGTCTTCGCAGGCACGCACGCAGCGGCTGCAGACGATGCACTTGCTGGGTTCGTAGTCGAAATACGGGTTGGAGGTGTCCTTCTTCTCCGCCAGGTGGTTGGCGCCGTCATAGCCGTAGCGCACCTCGCGCAGACCGACCTGGCCGGCAACGGTCTGCAGTTCGCAGTTGCCGTTGGCCGAGCAGGTCAGGCAATCCAGCGGGTGGTCGGAGATGTACAGCTCCATCACATTGCGGCGCAGGTCGGCCAGGCGCGGGGTTTGCGTGCGCACGACCATGCCCTCGCTGACCGGCGTGGTGCACGAGGCCGGGTAGCCACGCATGCCGTCGATTTCCACCATGCACATGCGGCACGAGCCGAAGGCTTCGAGGCTGTCGGTGGCGCACAGCTTGGGGATGCTGGTGCCAAGCATGGCGGCGGCGCGCATCACCGAGGTGCCGGCCGGCACGCTGATGCTGCGGCCATCGATGTTCAGGCTGACCTGCACGTCGCTGTCACGGGCTGGCGTGCCCAGGTCGGTCTCTGGATCGAAATAGTTGATCACTGTGCGGCCTCCGTGGTGGTCAGCCCGAAATCGGCGGGGAAGTACTTGAGGGCGCTGGCCACCGGGTAGGCGGTCATGCCGCCCATGGCGCACAGCGAGCCGTACTGCATGGTGTCGCAGAGGTCGCGCAGCAGCAGCGCCTGGTCATGGCGCTCGGTGAAGTCGCTGCTCGCAATCAGCCGGTCGACCACCTCCATGCCACGGGTCGAGCCGATCCGGCACGGGGTGCATTTTCCGCAGGATTCCTCGGCGCAGAACTGCAGGGCAAAGCGCGCCATGCTGGCCATGTTCAGTGTATCGTCGGCCACCACCACGCCACCATGGCCGAGCATCGCGCCCATGGCGGCGAAGGCCTCGTAGTCCAGCGGCGTATCGAAGTGGCTGGGCGGTACCCAGGCGCCGAGCGGGCCGCCGACCTGGGCGGCCTTGAGCGGCCGGCCGCTGGCGGTGCCGCCGCCGTAGCCTTCCACCAGTTCGCGCAGGGTCAGGCCGAAAGCGCGCTCCACCAGGCCACCGTTGCGGATGTTGCCGGCCAGCTGGAACGGCATGGTGCCCAGCGAGCGGCCCATGCCGAAATCACGGTAGAACGCCGCGCCCTCGGCCAGGATGGTCGGCACCGAGGCCAGGGTAAGCACGTTGTGCACCAGTGTCGGCAGGCCGAACAGGCCTTCGAGCGCGGGCAACGGCGGCTTGGCGCGGACGATGCCGCGTTTGCCTTCGATGGATTCGAGCAGCGCGGTTTCCTCGCCGCAGATATAGGCACCGGCACCCACCCGTACTTCCAGGTCGAAAGCCTGGCCGCTGCCGGCCACGTCGCTGCCCAGATAACCAGCGTCGCGGGCGATGGCGAAGGCCTGGTTGAGCACGCGGATGGCGTCGGGATACTCCGAGCGCACATAGATGTAGCCTTTGTCGGCCCCGACGGCAAGGCCGGCGATGATCATGCCTTCGATCAGCAGGAAGGGGTCGCCCTCCATCAGCATGCGGTCAGCGAAGGTGCCAGAATCGCCTTCATCGGCGTTACACACCACGTACTTTTGCGCTGCACTGGCCTCGCGCACGGTGCGCCACTTGATGCCGGCCGGGAACGCCGCGCCGCCACGGCCGCGCAGGCCGGAGTCGAGCACGGTGGCGACCACGGCGGCGCCGTCCATCGCCACCGCCGTTTCCAGGCCCTTGAAACCGCCGTGGGCACGGTAGTCGTCCAGCGACAACGGGCGGGTGATGCCCGCGCGGGCGAACAGCAGGCGCTGCTGGGTTTTCAGGTAAGGGATTGCTTCGACCGGGCCCAGCGCCAGCGAATGGCCGCCGGGTTCACCCGCCAGGGCGTCAAGCAGCGACGGCACGTCTGCCGGGCTGACCGGGCCGAAGCCCTGGCGCCCTTCGCTGCTTTCGTACTCCAGCAGCGGCTCCAGCCAATACAGGCCACGCGAACTGGTGCGTTGAACATCGACGGGCAACTGGCGGCGCGCGGCCTCGGCCTGGATTGCATCGGCGACCTCATCGGCACCGACTGCGCGGGCGACCGAGTCACAGGGAATGCACAACTTCAGCATGTTTCACCCTCCAGGCAACCGTTCACCAACGCCCGCAGGCGCTCAGGGGTAAGCCTTGCATGCACCTGGCCATCCAGCTCCAGCGCCGGCGAGCAGGCGCAAGCGCCCAGGCAGTACACCGGGCGCAGGCTGATGGCACCGTCGGCGCTGGTGCCATGGTCATCCAGCGCCAGCTGTTCGCGCAGCTGCGCAGCCAGGGCTTCGCTGCCACGGCTCTGGCACGATTCGGCGCGGCACAGGCGCAGGGTGTGACGGGCAGGCGGTGAGGTGCGGAAGTCGTGATAGAAGCTGATCACCCCGCGCACCTCGGCGAGGCTGAGGTTAAGGGCATGGGCGATTTCAGGAACAGCAGCTTCGGGGATGAAACCGACAGCGTCCTGGATGGCGTGAAGGATCGGCAACAGCGCGCCGGGAGCGTCCTTCTCGCGGGTCAGGATGTTCTGGATTACCGGCAGGTGAAGCAGTTCATCAGGCATACAGCGGACCTCGGCATCACGGACCCTGCCTGAATTATTGTGAAGGGCAGGTATCCGGCGTGTTCTGCTGCGGCACACCGGCCACGTCACGGTGGCGTGGGCGCGGTGGCCTCCTTGCCGATGGCCGTGCGTCTGCGCGCACTGGGCTCATGGGCATCCCACTAGCATGGCAGTTGTGACGCCGTTAGGTTGCGTGCGAGCGACCAGGCGCATCCTGAAACCGACCTCAGGATTCTTGCAGGTGTTTGCTGGCCTCTCAGCCAATCACCACATGAGGCAGGAACCGTGAACTGTCCTTGGTTATCAACGAATCATCCTCGCGGATGCCGATCCCCGAAGCCCTGCCCCCAACCACCCAGGACCCGATCAGGGTATAGCTGTCGCCAAACTTCGGCAGCGGAGCAAAACCCTGCAGGATGTAAGGCGCATCATCGTATGGGCCGTCCTCGAAAACCCGCTCCCCCTCGGCAGTGCGGATATCCACGTTGGCCCCTTCCCGCGAGAAATACGGTTTGCGTACCCAGCCCTTGGGCACCGGCAGGTGCGGGCTGTGGTCGACAAACGCCGGGAGCAGGTTCGGGTGGCCTTCATGCCATTGCCAAAGCAACGGCAGAATGCCTTTGTTGGAAATCAACGCCTTCCAGGGCGGCTCGACGAACTGCGTGTCGCACCCGCCAATCGCCTGGCCGAAGTCCTCGTGGAACATGTGCTCCCAGGCATGCAGCTTGAACAGCCGTGCAATTGCCCGCCCCTGCAGGTCGACGAAGCGGCCATCGCCGTCCAGGCCGATGTCTTCCAGGTCGATATGCCGGGTACGGATGCCGGCATGCTCGGCCATCTTGCGCAGGAAGTCGGTGGTACCACGGTCCTCCAGCGAACCGGAGATGGTCGAAAAATAGAAATCTGCATGCCCAGGCATCGCTGCAAATGCCTGGACCAGGTCTTCGGCCAGGGTATTGAACTGGCTCGCCTCGGCGGGCAGAACGCCGCGCTGAAGCTGCTCCTCCAGCCAGATCAACTGAAATGCTGCGGCTTCGTACAGCGAGGTGGGCGTGTCGTAATTGGCCTCGATCAACTTCGCCGGGCCTTTGCCGTCGTAGCTGAAGTCGAAGCGCCCGTAGAGGTGCGCCTGCCCCTCCAGCCATGAGCGGCGTACCAGGTCGAAGAAGGCTGGCGGGATTGCCAGGCGCGCCATCAGCGCTTCGCTTTCGACGATGCGCCCTACCGCGTCCAGACACATCGCGTGCAGCTCTGCGGTCGGGGCGTGCAGGTCATGCATCACCTGGGCCTCGCTGAATTGATAGTACCCACGCTCGTCCCAGTAACGCTCACCGTCGATCGTGTGAAAGGCAAAGCCCTCGCGCAGGGCTGTCGTGCGCCAGTCGGGACGCTCCGCCAGTTCGACCTTGCGCATGCCTAGCCCCCGAAGAAACTGCCGGATCTGCCGCCCCAGCCACTGCGCGCAGTGGCCTGGCTGCCAAAGCCACCACGCGTGACCGAGGCTGAAGTCGCCGAACGCGACTCGTTGCGGCTTGAGCCGCCGTAGCCGCCACCACCCCCTCCGCCACTCGATGAGCTGTTGCTCTCTTCGTCCTGCTTCACCCGCTGAATACCGCCACCCGTGGCACCGTAATGCTGCCCAAGCAAGCCGTGCCGCTGGCCTGTACCGTCGCGGTAGGCATACAACGGTTGCGCGTTGTAGTGACGGCTGGCGCTGTTGCCCATCTGCGCAAGCAGCATGCCAGCCACTGCGGCGGTGGCCACATGGCCATAGCCACCGCCCTGGGCATAGCCCGCGTCGAGCTGAGACTGCGTCACCTCAGCGCTGGTCTGCAGCTCGAAGCCACTCATGCGCGGCATGTAGCGCCCACCAACGGTGATCTGGCAACCGTCCGGGGTGAACTGCGCCTCGCACTCCGCCTGGGTGAAAAATGTCGGTGCATTGCGCTTGTAATCCGCCAGCGCCCGCTTGAAGGCATCGTTGCAGGCGGGTTCCGGCACCTGGTCGGCGACGCAGGCGGCAACGCTGTCGTAATTGCTTTGCTGGGTGACCGTGTACAGCTCTTCCTGCGGGCCGCAAGCGGTCAGCGCCAGTGGCAGCGAGCCGGCCAGCACCAGCTTGACGGAGCTGCGTCGAACAGGGGGCTTCATGGGGGCTCCTTGCATGTCAGGCCGCCGGCGTCATGCAGGCCGAGTTGAGGAAGCCCACGCTGATTGCCACGCTGGCCGCGTATATGGCCGCAGCCAGTTCACCCTTGGCGATGCGCCTGGACAGGTCGCGCAGCACCAGGCTGGTGAGGCCGAAGGCGAGCAACTGCACCACGGCTGCGATCACCACCCAGGCGACGAAGTCAAGGATGCTCACGCTGTAGGCGATGATGTTGCTGGCTGGCAGCGAGAAACCGATCAGCGAGCCCCCGAGGGCGATGGCCGCCGCCGGATTGTTTTCGCGGATCAGCGAAAACTCACGGTGGGGCGTAATGCGCGTGTAGATGAACTGGAACAGCCAGAACAGCAGCAGCGCCACACTGATATAGAGAATGAAACCGGTCACCGCCGAAGCATTGAGTGACAGGCGAAGCGCGTCGAGCATGGTGAATCCTTGTCAGGTTACGTTGAAGTCCGTGGGGAACAGGGTGACACCCAGCGAGGTGGTGAAGGTGAGCGCACCGTGCTCATCTTCTTCGAGGGAAAACAGCAGAAATTCGCGACGGTCGGGCAGGCCCGTGTCGCGGGCATAAAGCATCGACAGGTGCTGGACGCCATAGCGCGCCTGCGGGCTGACCACCTGCTCATGGAACGGGACCAGTTCAGCCTGCCCTTGAGCCTGGCCCCATTGGCGGGAGTAGAGGCAGCCTTCGTGCGTGTAGATCGGCAGGCCGACCTTGGACAGGCAGCCAACCAGCGCCTGCCGGTGCGCATCGTCGCGCACGGCAATGGCGCTGTGGTAGCCGAACAGCACGGTATCGCCCGGCTGGCTGCCGTGCATCAGCACTTGCAGCCAGTAATCTTCGTCGTCCAGATAATAACGCAAAAGGCGTACGGACTGGCCAAGGTCGACCTCGCCGCAGGCCCATACCGTTTCCGGGCCGGGGAGCTGAATTTCAGAGTAACCGTCGAGCAACGGCTCAAGCGTTGGAGCAGGCGTGAAGGTACTGCCAAAACGCAGGTCGAAAGGCGGGCTGGCCCGATTGAAAAGCGACATCAATTACTCCCTGGGGGTCGCGGCGTTCCTTGCTGGGGGCGACACCTTAACGGGTTTCAATACCTGGGCCAATACTGACGGTGTGAGCATTCTTTTCGCTGGAAATGTGGTGTAACTACTGGCCTGGGCGCCGGTTTGCCGGCGATGCCCCAGCGTGCTGCGCAGCCCAAGCGACAGCGCCCTGAGCCTTGCACAGCGCTTCAGACCATTCACGATGCCGGTGGGAGTAGGTCTTGAGCAACGATTCGTTAAGACTTTTTCCATACTCCGTTAACGTAATTTTCACGATCCGCCCTCTAGCGTCTCTGCCTTTCCGGCAGCCCCCTTTTCTGGCTGCCGCCATGGTTACGAGGCACACGTGGCAAACACCGCATCCCCATCCACGCCCAAGCGCGTGGACTGGGCCGGCCTGGGCTGGCTCCTGCTGTTCTTCTGGTATTTCTCCGGCGTCACCCAGGCGTTGCTGCTGTTCAGCGGTACCACCGGTTTCGCTGGCTTCCGCGATGCCCTGTTCCTCAGCACCCTGTGGTTCGTCCCGGTCCTGCTGCTGCCACGCCTCACCCGCACCCTCGCCGCCGTGATCGGCGTGGTGTTGTGGGCCGCCTCGCTGGTGGGTTTGAGCTACTTCGGCATCTACCACCAGGAATTCTCGCAAAGCGTCATCTTCGTGATGTTCGAGTCGAACACCGCCGAAGCGGGCGAATACTTCAGCCAGTACTTCAGCATTGGCCTGATGCTCGGCCTGCTGGCCTACACCGTGGGCGCCGTGCTGCTGTGGACCCGCGTGCGCCCGGTCACCCTGCGCCTGCGCAGCCGCATCCCGGTGGTGGTGCTGTTGCTGGTCGTCAACCTGGTGCTGCCGTTCTACAAGCAGATGGTCACCCAGGAACGCAATTTCGCCGACGCCGTGGAAAAAGTGCAGCAACGCATGGAGCCTGCCGTGCCCTGGCAGCTGGTGGTCGGTTACCGTCAGTACCTGCAGCAGCTGAACAACATGCAGAAACTGCTGGCGCAGAACGCTGCCCTGCCGCCCCTGCAGAACCTGCAGGACAGCAGCGGCGACGCCCCGCGCACCCTGGTGCTGGTACTTGGCGAGTCGACTACCCGCGAACACATGCACCTGTACGGCTACAACCGCGACACCACCCCCAACCTGGATGCCCTGGCCGCCGACAAGAGCCTGACCGTATTCCGCAACGTGGTGACCCCGCGCCCCTACACCATCGAGGTGATGCAGCAAATCCTCACCTTTGGCGACGAGGAACACCCCGACCGCTTCCTCACCGACCCGTCGCTGATCAACCTGATGAAACAGGCAGGCTACAAGACCTTCTGGATCACCAACCAGCAGACCATGACCAAGCGCAACACCATGCTCACCACGTTCTCGCAGCAGACGGACGAGCAGGTGTACCTGAACAACCAGCGCAACCAGAACGCCAGCCAGTACGACGAAGTGGTACTGCCACCGTTCGATAAGGCCCTCAAAGACCCGGCGCCGAAGAAGTTCATCATCGTCCACCTGCTGGGCACGCACATGGACTACCGCTACCGGTACCCGGATGCCTACCAGCACTTCACTGATCGCAAAGGTGCGCCGGCTGCACTGACCGATGACCAGGTAGAAACCTACAACTTCTACGACAATGCCGTGCGCTATAACGATTTCGTGGTGTCGAGCCTGATCAAACAGTATTCGGCGACCACGCCCAACGGCTTCTTGCTGTACCTGTCCGACCACGGCGAAGACGTCTACAGCTCCGGCAACCACGACCGCCTGGGCCGCAACGAAGGCGCGCCGACCCGGCCGATGTACACCGTGCCGTTCCTGCTGTGGACCTCACCGAGCTGGCAGGCCGAGCACCCGCGTGACCTGGAGTCGATGGCCAACCGTGCCTACAGCAGCTCGCACCTGATTCATACGCTGTCGGACCTGGCAGGGTTGAGCTACGACCGGTACGAGCCGGCCAAGAGCCTGGTGAGCACGCAGTTCACGCCAATGCCGCGCTGGATTGGCGACCCGTACCGCAAGGATGGGTTGCATGAGTTCGACCAGCTGCCGCAGGACACGGCGGGCCAGGCTCAACAGACTGCGGCCAATTCCCGGCCGTAGCGAGCGGACGGGTATCCACCGTTCTGAAGGCTGATGGCGAGGTCCCAGATCACGCCATCGGCCTTTCCTCAAAACGACTCAACGGGCTTGTTGGCCTCAGCCAGAACCTTATTCGCCTCTAACCGAGGAAACGTAAACCGAATATGGGTCATTGCGCACCGCGCTGCGGGAGCGGGAACGCAGGTTGCGCAAGGCCGGCATGATCAGGCTGTTCACACCGGTATCCGGCGCATCCCACCCCGACGAGCGCCGTCCCTCGGCGGCGCCTTCATAGCTGGCCTTGATCCGTTCGGGCACCAAGATGCCCGAACGGCCGAGGGACATATAACGTCCGCTCACAGTCCCTTGCCCCCATGGTAGAGGCGAGTCAGCCATGTCGTTCATTTGCGACATCTGCGGTAAGGCTCGCGTGAAGGGCAATCACGACCAATGCTCTAAAACCCGTCAAGCAGCTGGCTTCATCATCATGCGAGGGCGCAAGCCATGAACACTGCATTCATGCTAATGGCGCAATACAACGGACTCGCCATCATCCCAATCGACCAAGTGTGCACCGACTACTTCACCCACCTGACCCCTGACATGTTTCAGCGGAAGGTTCTTGCCGGACAAATCAAGCTTCCTATCACCAGGCTCGAGGCAAGCCAGAAGAGCGCACGAGGCATTCATATTGCCGACCTGGCGCATTACTTGGATCAGCAGCGGGAGGCTGCCCGCAAGGAGTGTGCGCAATTGAACAAGACACTGCGGGCCGGCTAACCGGGAGATTGCACCTCGCCTGGCCAGGTGCCGGTGCCGGTGCCGGTGCCGGTGCCGGTGCCGGTCGACATCGTCGACGATCAATCCGGACCGGCATTTGGCGAGGGCAGCTAACAACCCATAGCGGTTACTCATTGTATGAAAGACAATGCCTACCTACGTATACCTTAGCGAGGGAGAAACTCGTGGACCTTCATGAACAATTGGCCGAGGTTATGGACGCGACGACCTTCTTGGCTTTTGTCCACGCCCTAGCAGCTGATAAGCGCGCAAACAATGCTTGGGAGAATACCAATGTTGAAGCTTTCCTGGATGCCGCAATAGCTTGGGCCGAAGTCAGTGAATTTGGTATTCGCCAAGGGCTTTCACCTTCCAACCCGTGGGCGCAGTTCGCTACATTTCTTTACTGCGGAAAAATTTACGAGTAACTGAAGAGCAATTCGGCTTCTGTTGTGTGTTTGCGAGTGGCCTGGAGCCAGAACGCCTTGAAAGCTCTCAGGTAGCCTTCAAAGCTTTTATTAAAGGAGCCAGTATGCGTATCACCCAAGATTTACGTGCAAACGAAATCCTCAGACTTGAGCATCTCTTGAAGGGTTTTAACTATTCGGTCTGGGTCAACACCTATGGGCCCTTTGACTTGGATAGAACGCTTGAAGAGCAACTCGCTTTTTCCACCGGTAACCAAGTGATCATCTGCGGGCAGTCCTGCGTGACCGCAAGCGAGGCTCGCAGTGAGGTTACCGAGCAACTGCTACACGCCGGGGATGGCGGTTACGGCCCACTGGATCTGGATGCAAAACGCTCCGAAATCCTATGCCTTCTTGAGGACCTATTCACGCATGTGCGCCTAGACCAGGCCAGCACCCTCACTTCATTTTGGCTAACCAAGGGCCATCCGGCATACCCAGTGTTCTGGGACTTCGCTTTTGATATTCAGCAGGGTGGGAAAAGATGGATTTTGATGGGCAGTAGCAGCGATTAGGCTGGGATAGCTAAGCTTTCTGAAGACTTGGCCAAGCCTGCTGCTATGACCGCTAAGGGTCGAAAGAGACCAGTCGCGAACGACTGCTATCAACCCATAGCAGCCCGTCGCGGCAGGTAAAAAACGTCCAAGCGGACAGTCGTCGGTGCCCTCTGCACTTGCGTGAGTCACGCCCAATGTGTGTAATCGTGACCATATTGAAGTAAGGAACAAGGCATGCACCGCAACACCATAACTTTTCAGGATGCGATTCGCTCTGGAGGCGCATCGAACGGTTGTACTAGCGTTGAGCGTTATTTTGCCGACTTTAGAATCGACGAGCGTTCTCTATTGGAAATTTTAGTAAGCGCTGACGGTGGGCACTCTGACTATATGAGTGGTTTTGTATCGGGATATCCAGAACAAAATCTTCGCTTTGCCAATAGCTTGATCCGAAGCGGCCTGCCCGAGACAAGGTCCAATCGGGTAATCATCTACATTTGCCCTGAATGTGGAGACATCGAGTGCGGAGCATATTCAGTGCACATTCGCAGCTCTGGTGACGAGATCATCTGGGAGGAGTTCGCTTACGAAAACGGATATGAAGAGCCTCGCATAATCCTTGGTGTTGGGCCTTTTTTATTCGGCTCTGCTTCCTATGAGCGCGCCGTTAAAGCCGCGTCTGAGATTTGATTTGGGCCGTGTTAGTAAGCTGCCACTTGGTCTTACATACCCGATCTTGGGCGAGGCGACCACTTGCGAATGGCTACCAGAATCGCTCCCTAGTTTCGTATACGCCTACAAGCCTCTAGGATAGTCTGTTCACTCGAGGCCGGTCGCTTCTGGCCGCTTGCTGCCCTCGGCGATGGCAGCTAAGGTCGAGTGTGGTCGCTCGCGCAGACAGCAACCCGCGTTAGTCCCAGTCCATTTTGATGCTCTCTTGTTTCCTGAACGCATCCAGCACACTCTCGAAACGGGAGCGCTCGAAAGTCAGGCTCGGTATCGAGTCATACCAATCAACGGCAGGGCATTGCAAAGTTATTAATTCCCTCAGCAAACCAAATCGGCGCCAATGGACATGGTGCTCATCGGCGTGCTGCTCAGCAACAATGACGGTACATGTCAGGTCCAAGTCATCAGAGCAAACAAGCAGGGGGACCAAGGCTTCCCAGCCCGGCGCTGTGGAATAGGTCCGATCCCATACCAAATAGGTGTCGTCATCGTCGCTCAAGCCTGAATGCGCTGATACGAGGTGTAACTCAGCTTCCCGATTGTGCTGAGATAGCCAAACCTCTAAAGGTACTCCGTCAACGGCAAACGTCGGGTAGAAGCCGAGACTGTAGTTGGATTTGTGGCTTGTGATGGATAGCAAATTACTCATGCCAGCTCTCGAATCCCTGAAGTCTGTAGAGCTTACTTTTGCCAGGTGCGCATGTCTGCTTTTGGCGGATAGTGGCCCTCCGCGTGAAGGGCCGCTTTGGGTCGAAAGCAGCCGGTCACTTAGACCACTTTCTACCCGAAGCGGACCGTCGCTACGCCTTGCCTTTTGGGCTGGCGCTATCCACCCTGATGGTGGGTCTATTTAGATAACGATGTGCTGAGGGTAAATTTGCACGCTTTCGAATTGCTCTGAGTTATCGTGCAGACGTAGTCTGAACTCTTCACTTAGGCAGATCTCCAACACCCTCTCATCAATCACGCTGTAGCTGGTCACGGAGACGTTCAGGAGCCTTTGGAAATTACTGCTAGTCCAATTGACGTCTTCATACCAAGTTGCAATTAGCTCGTCGCCATGAAATACCTCTATCAGGCTCTGGACAGCGATGCAGCTGCCTGAGCCAAATAGAAACTGAACGTCGTATCGCCCCATGCGAATCTGCCGTATTTCCTCTCCTAGGATACCTTCGATCTTCAGATCCTTGGCAAAGCCGTACATCTCATCTCCTCCTGTGTACGTGCCGAGCCGATGAGTTCGGACTGGATCGCAAGCATACCTACATTGAGGTGGCCGCGCAGAGTCATTACCGGGATGGCTGCGAATTGTGTGGCCGCTCCTTGCCGATTTCTGCCCTTCGTGAACGGCAGCTTCGGGTCCAGGCTGTGTGAAAACGCCTGCGATTGTCTAACCTTCTGACCGTCGAGATCCTGGCGGGGACGGTCATGAAGCGATTCATCGAAGGTGAGGCTCGGACGCAAGTCACGTTGCTGCCGGAGTGCCTG
>NZ_PEMX01000020.1:0-88047 GCF_002759075.1 Pseudomonas sp. 382 | reverse complement strand
ATCGATCATTCGACCGAAGCGCCTCCAACCTCACCTTAACTACCTAACTCGTTGAATTTCAAGGAGTTTGTCGTTCCGATGTCGCTGGAAGTGGGGCGCATTATAAGGGGATTCGAAACCCCGTCAACCTTTAATTTCAAGAAACTTTAATATCGCTGAAAAGCAAAGCGGGGAGGCCTGACGGCCTCCCCGCATTTCAACTGCTCTATATATAGCCTCAAAGTACGCCAGCACTGCGCAACCGCCCTACAGCATCGGCATCCAACCCCAGCACATCGCCCAGCACCGCCTCGGTATGCTCACCCAACAGCGGCGGCGCCTGGCGATACTCTACAGGCGTCTCGGACAGCCGAATCGGGCTGGCTACTTGCGGTACGCTTCCCGCCAATACATGGGGCATGGATACTGCCAGTCCGCGCGCCAGTACCTGTGGGTCCTGGAACATCTGCGCGAGATCGTTGATTGGCCCGCACGGCACCCCGGCAGCCTCCAGCTGGCTTACCCATTCGGCAGTGGTCTTGAATACCGTTGCCTGGCGAATCAGCGGAATCAGCTCGGCCCGGTTCGCCACCCGCTGCTTATTGGTGGTGAAGCGCGGGTCATCCGCCCACTGCGGCTGCCCAGCCACTTCGGCAAACTTGCGAAACTGGCCATCGTTTCCCACCGTGAGGATGAAATCGCCATCCGCTGTCGGGAAGTCCTGGTAAGGAACGATGTTGGGGTGCGCATTACCCAACCGCCGCGGCGAATTACCTGTGGTCAGGTAGTTCATCGCCTGGTTGGCCAGGCACGCCACCTGTACATCCAGCAGCGCCATATCGATATGCTGCCCAACGCCATGCTGATCGCGGTAGGCGAGGGCGGCCAGAATCGCCACGGTCGAGTAGAGCCCGGTGAGAATGTCGGTCAGCGCAACACCTACCTTTACTGGCCCAGCACCCTCTTCTCCATCCGGGCGCCCGGTAAGACTCATCAGCCCTCCCAAACCCTGGATCATGAAGTCATACCCGGCACGCTTGGCATATGGCCCCGTCTGGCCGAAGCCAGTGATCGAGCAATAGATGAGCTTGGGGTTCATCGCCTTCAGGCTAAGGTAGTCCAGCCCATAAGCTGCCAGCCCACCGACCTTGAAGTTCTCGATGACGATATCTGACTTGGCCGCCAGCTCGCGCACCAGGCGTTGGCCTTCCGGCTGGGTGAAGTCGATGGTGACCGAGCGCTTGTTGCGGTTTGCCGCCAGGTAATAGGCTGCCTCGCTGGTGTTCTCGCCTTCAGCATCCTTAAGGAAGGGCGGCCCCCAGGAGCGAGTGTCATCGCCGCTGCCAGGGCGTTCGACCTTGATCACGTCTGCACCGAGGTCCGCCAGAATCTGGCCAGACCACGGCCCCGCCAGCACACGGGAGAGGTCCAGCACCCGCAGATGAGATAGCGCGCCCATGGACTGGCTCCTTATCAGTAGAAAGCCTGGATGCCGGTCTGTGCACGCCCGAGGATAAGCGCATGCACGTCATGGGTACCCTCATAGGTGTTGACCACCTCAAGATTGACCAGATGGCGCGCGACGCCGAACTCGTCGGAGATGCCGTTGCCACCCAGCATGTCGCGGGCCATGCGGGCGATGTCCAGGGCCTTGCCGCAGGAGTTGCGCTTCATGATCGAGGTGATTTCCACCGCCGCAGTACCTTCGTCCTTCATCCGCCCCAGGCGCAGGCAGCCTTGCAGGGCCAGGGTGATCTCGGTCTGCATATCGGCCAGCTTCTTCTGGATCAGCTGGTTGGCCGCCAGCGGGCGTCCAAACTGCTGACGATCGAGGGTGTACTGGCGAGCGGTGTGCCAGCAGGCTTCGGCTGCACCCAGCGCCCCCCAGGAAATGCCATAACGCGCCGAGTTCAGGCAGGTGAACGGCCCCTTGAGGCCGCGCACATCCGGGAAGATGTTCTCCTCGGGCACGAACACGTTGTCCATGACGATCTCACCGGTGATCGAAGCACGCAGGCCAACCTTACCGTGGATCGCCGGAGCACTGAGGCCTTGCCAGCCTTTTTCCAGGACAAAGCCACGGATATCGCCGGCATCATCCTTGGCCCAGACCACGAACACATCGGCGATCGGGCTGTTGGTGATCCACATCTTGCTGCCGCTCAGGCGATAGCCGCCATCGACCTTCCTGGCACGGGTAATCATCGAGCCTGGGTCGGAGCCATGGTTAGGCTCGGTCAGACCAAAGCAGCCAATCCATTCGCCTGTGGCCAGCTTGGGCAGGTATTTCTGCTTCTGCGCTTCGGTGCCGAACGCATTGATCGGCACCATCACCAGCGAAGACTGCACGCTCATCATGGAACGGTAACCGGAGTCGATGCGTTCCACTTCGCGGGCAATCAGGCCATAACACACATAGTTCAGGCCGCTGCCACCGTACTGCTCGGGGATGGTCGCACCGAGCAAGCCGACTTCACCCATCTCGCGAAAGATCGCCGGGTCGGTCTGCTCATGACGGAACGCCTCCAGCACACGCGGAGCCAGCTTGTCCTGGGCGAACTGATAAGCGCTGTCACGCACCATGCGCTCTTCTTCAGTGAGCTGCTGATCCAGCAGCAGCGGGTCGATCCAGTTGAAGCTTGCTTTACCGGCCATGAGCGAAATCCTCGAAATAGGGGAGCGGTGTCTTGTGCCATTGATCCTAGGCTTGATCCGGGAGCACGACAAACGAGGATTGCGCACGCATAAGTGATATTTTGTCACTCCGTGATACTGCATATCGCCATGTTCATGGCTCCATGAGTGAGGTTGACGTACATGCGCCGCAAGATCCCCAGCACCACCGCACTGGTCTGCTTCGAAGCGGCCGCACGCCACGAAAGCTTTACCAAGGCGGCCCAGGAACTGGCCCTGACCCAAGGCGCCGTCTGTCGCCAGATCGGTGGACTGGAGGCGTTTCTCAACGTCGAGCTGTTCAGGCGCTCACGTCGCGGCGTGAAGCTGACCGAGGCAGGGCTGTCCTATAGCCGGCAGGTCGCCGCACAGCTGGATGCGGTGGAGCGCGACACCTTGTCGGTGATGCGCCAGCAGGGCGCCAACGTGATCGAACTGGCCGTGGTGCCTACCTTCGGCACCCAATGGTTGTTGCCACGCCTAAAGGATTTCCAGCAACGCCACCCCGAGGTCACCGTCAACCTGACCAACCGCACCCGCCCGTTCCTGTTCGCCGACACCCCGTTCGATGCTGCCATCTACTTCGGCGATGCCGACTGGTCCGGCACTCAGTCTCATCGCCTGATGGGCGAGAACCCCGTGCCGGTGTGCAGCCCGTCATTGCTGGGCGGGCAAGGCACGCTGGACGCCCAGCGCATCGCCAGCCTGCCACTGCTGCAGCAGACCACCCGACCTTATGCCTGGCGCCAGTGGTTCAATGGCCTGGGCCTGAATATCGCGGGTGACATGACAGGCCCGCGCTATGAACTATTCTCCATGCTCGCCCAGGCTGCCATGCACGAGATGGGCATCGCACTGATCCCGCCGTTCCTGATCCAGCGCGAGCTGGAGGAGGGCAGGCTGGTGGTCGCGAACAGGTACGCACTGTCCAGCAACAAGGCCTACTATCTGATGATTCCCGACCGCAAGGTGGAATCCGCGTCGCTCCGGGCCTTCCGTGACTGGCTGATGGGCCAGGCGCAACTCTATACCGCCTCGCACAATGACGAAAACGCCTGACCTACCTCTGTAGTCAATTATTTTAAACACCTACAGATGTACGTTTTTGTCGCATAGAAGAAAACTGTTCAGGTGAATCGAAAAACCCAGTCGAAGCCGCTAAACACGCGGCTTTCAGAGGGTTTTACGACATTCACAAGCCCATCTGCGAAATCATCGCAAAAAATTTCAAATTTTCCCCTAATCTGCCAATAGCCCATGTTTGACGGGCTACAGCCTATTGCTTGCGACATACGGTCACAGGGTGACTTGTAGTTTTAACTTCGTTTCGCTTCAGAACCGGTTGAAGGCCCCTGGGTTCGTCTGCAAAATGCTTCGCCCGCCTTGGATTCGGCGGGCTCGGCGCTCAACAGCCGCCCCAGCGCACCATCCGTAGTGTGCTGGCTCTTACAAAGACAAAAAGGTCACCGCAGGAGAAATAGTCGTGCACATTGGTGTTCCTCTCGAGACGCAGACCGGTGAGACAAGGGTCGCTGCGACCCCGGAAACCCTCAAGAAACTGATTGGCCAGGGCCATCAGGTCACCGTCCAACGGGGGGCAGGGCTCAACGCCAGCATTCCGGACAGTGCCTATGAGGCCGCGGGGGCTTCCCTGGGAAGCGCAGCCGATGCCTACGGCGCCCAATTGATACTCAAAGTGGTCGCCCCCAACGACCAGGAACTGGCCCTGATCAACAGTGGCAGCCTCCTGGTAGGCATGCTCAACCCCTTCAACAGTGAGCTGATCGGCAAGATGGCTGAACGCGGTATCACCGCTTTCGCGCTGGAAGCCGCGCCACGTACATCACGGGCACAGAGCCTTGATGTGCTGTCTTCGCAGGCCAACATCGCCGGTTACAAGGCCGTGTTGCTGGCAGCCCACCACTATCCTCGCTTCATGCCCATGCTGATGACTGCCGCCGGCACCGTCAAAGCCGCGCGCGTACTGATTCTGGGGGCAGGTGTTGCTGGCCTGCAGGCCATCGCCACGGCCAAGCGCCTGGGCGCGGTGATCGAGGCGTCCGACGTACGCCCCGCGGTGAAGGAGCAGATCGAGTCGCTCGGCGCCAAGTTCATCGACGTGCCATACGAGACCGACGAGGAGCGTGAATGCGCCGAAGGCGTCGGCGGTTATGCCCGGCCGATGCCAGCCAGCTGGATGCAACGTCAGGCCCAGGCAGTACACGAACGTGCCAAGCAGGCAGACATCGTCATCACCACCGCTTTGATCCCCGGCCGCAAGGCACCGACCCTGCTCAGCGCCGAAACCGTGGCACAGATGAAACCCGGTTCGGTGGTCATCGACCTGGCCGCCGCCCAAGGCGGCAACTGCCCGCTGACCGTCGCGGACCAGGTGGTGCAGGCAAACGGTGTGACCATCGTCGGCCCGACCAACCTGCCAGCCCAGGTGGGCGCAGATGCCTCGGCGCTGTATGCCCGCAACCTGCTGGACTTCATGAAGCTGCTGTTCGACAAAGACGGCGCGCTGGTCATCAACCTCGAAGACGACATCGTCGCGGCCTGCCTGATGTGCCGCGACGGCCAGGTCGTCCGCAAGAACGGCTAAGGAGCACGACAATGGAAGACATGCTGATTTCCCATGGCATCTACAACCTGATCATCTTCGTGCTGGCCATTTATGTGGGCTACCACGTGGTGTGGAATGTCACCCCGGCGCTGCACACACCGCTGATGGCGGTTACCAACGCCATTTCGGCGATCGTCATCGTCGGCGCCATGCTGGCGGCGGCGCTGACCGTGACCCCGGCCGGCAAGCTGATGGGCACCCTGGCGGTGGCCCTGGCTGCGGTCAACGTGTTCGGTGGCTTCCTGGTCACCCGTCGCATGCTTGAGATGTTCAAGAAGAAAACCAAGAACGAGGCGCAGAAGTAAGCATGAGCATGAATCTGGTAACGCTCCTCTACCTCGTCGCCTCGGTGTGCTTCATCCAGGCGCTCAAGGGCCTGTCGCACCCGACCACTTCGCGGCGCGGCAACCTGTTCGGCATGATCGGCATGGGGATCGCCATCCTCACCACGGTTGGCCTCATCTATAAGCTCGGGGCTGAGCTTGCAACCGCCGGTATCGGCTACGTGATCGTCGGCCTGCTGATCGGCGGTACCGCCGGTTCGATCATGGCCAAGCGCGTCGAGATGACCAAGATGCCGGAACTGGTCGCTTTCATGCACAGCATGATCGGCCTGGCCGCGGTATTCATCGCCATTGCTGCCGTGCTTGAGCCGCAGTCGATGGGCATCGTTGCCGCCATCAGCGACCCGATCCCCACCGGCAACCGCCTGGAGCTGTTCCTGGGTGCAGCCATCGGCGCCATCACCTTCTCCGGTTCGGTGATCGCCTTCGGTAAGCTGTCGGGCAAGTACAAGTTCCGCCTGTTCCAAGGCGCACCGGTACAGTTCGCTGGCCAGCACAAGCTGAACCTGATCCTTGGCCTGACCACCATCGCCCTGGGCCTGCTGTTCACCTTCACCGGCCACTACAGCGCCTTCACCCTGATGCTGGTCCTGGCCTTCATCATGGGCGTGCTGATCATTATTCCGATCGGGGGCGCCGACATGCCGGTGGTGGTGTCGATGCTCAACAGCTATTCGGGTTGGGCCGCGGCCGGTATCGGCTTCTCGCTGAACAACTCGATGCTGATCATCGCCGGCTCCCTGGTCGGTTCGTCCGGTGCCATCCTCTCGTACATCATGTGCAAGGCGATGAACCGTTCGTTCTTCAACGTCATCCTCGGCGGCTTTGGTGGCGATACCGATGCCGGCGCGGCGCAAGGCTCGAAGGAACAGCGCCCGGTGAAGTCCGGCTCTGCCGACGACGCCACCTTCCTGCTGAGCAACGCTGACAGCGTGATCATCGTCCCGGGCTACGGCCTGGCGGTGGCCCGTGCCCAGCACGCATTGAAGGAACTGACCGAGAAGCTGAGCCACAACGGGGTGACCGTGAAGTACGCGATCCACCCGGTGGCAGGGCGCATGCCTGGGCACATGAACGTACTGCTGGCCGAAGCCGAAGTGCCCTACGACCAGGTCTTCGAGATGGAAGACATCAACGCCGAGTTCGGCCAGGCCGACGTGGTGCTGGTGCTGGGCGCCAATGACGTGGTCAACCCCGCGGCGAAGAACGATCCGAAGTCGCCAATCGCCGGCATGCCGATCCTTGAGGCCTTCAAGGCCAAGACCATCATCGTCAACAAGCGCTCGATGGCCAGCGGCTATGCCGGCCTGGACAACGAACTGTTCTACCTGGACAAGACCATGATGGTGTTCGGTGACGCGAAGAAAGTCATCGAAGACATGGTGAAAGCGGTGGAGTGACAACGGCCGCTGCAAACCAGCTGCTATAAAGGAAGCCCCGGTCAGAATCTGCCGGGGCTTTTGCTTTATTGATCCGGATCAACGGCTCTATTACGAGGCCTCTCATACGACCATGGTCGTGGGACGCCAGAGGGCGAAATCTCTAGACTGCGCCTCAGTAGATTCAGTAGCCCGAGATAACAATCCATGTACCGTGATCGTATCCGCTTGTCCTCCCTGCACAGCAAGGTAATGAGTGCGGCCGATGCCGCTGGCCTGATCGAGGACGGCATGACCGTCGGCATGAGCGGTTTCACCCGCGCTGGCGAAGCCAAGGCTGTGCCGCATGCCTTGGCCGAACGCGCCAAGCAGTCGCCACTGAAAATCAGCCTGATGACCGGTGCCAGCCTGGGCAACGACCTCGACAAGCAGCTGACCGAAGCCGGCGTGCTGGCGCGTCGCATGCCATTCCAGGTCGACAGTACCCTGCGCAAGGCCATCAACGACGGCAAGGTGATGTTCATCGACCAGCACCTGTCGGAAACCGTCGAGCAACTGCGCAACCAGCAACTCAAGCTGCCAGACATCGCGGTCATCGAAGCCGTGGCCATCACCGAGCAAGGCCACATCGTGCCGACCACCTCAGTGGGTAACTCGGCCAGCTTCGCGATCTTCGCCAAACAAGTGATCGTCGAGATCAACCTGTCGCATAACGCCAACCTCGAAGGCTTGCACGACATCTATATCCCGACCTATCGCCCGACCCGTACGCCCATCCCGCTGGTCAAGGTCGATGACCGCATTGGCAGCACCGCGATCCCGATCGACCCGGCAAAGATCGTCGGCATCGTCATCAGCGACCAGCCAGATTCGCCATCCACCGTGCTGCCACCGGACGACGAAACCCAGGGCATCGCCAACCACCTGATCAATTTCCTGAAGCAGGAAGTGGACGCTGGCCGCATGACCAACAAGCTCGGCCCGCTGCAGGCCGGTATCGGCAGCATTGCCAACGCGGTGATGTGCGGCCTGATCGAGTCGCCATTCGAAGACCTGACCATGTACTCCGAAGTACTGCAGGACTCGACATTCGACCTGATCGACGCTGGCAAGCTGAGCTTTGCCTCGGGCAGCTCGATCACCCTGTCGACCCGTCGCAATGCCGACGTGTTCGGCAACCTGGAGCGTTACAAGGACAAACTGGTCCTGCGCCCGCAGGAAATCTCCAACCACCCCGAAGTGGTTCGCCGCCTGGGCATCATCGGCATCAACACGGCGCTGGAGTTCGATATCTACGGTAACGTCAATTCGACCCACGTCTGCGGCACCCGGATGATGAACGGCATCGGCGGTTCGGGCGACTTCGCCCGCAACGCCCACCTGGCGGTGTTCGTCACCAAGTCGATCGCCAAAGGCGGTGCCATTTCCAGCGTTGTGCCAATGGTCAGCCACGTCGACCATACCGAACACGACGTCGACATCCTGGTCACCGAGCAAGGTTTGGCTGACCTGCGCGGCCTCGCTCCACGGGAGCGGGCGAGAGCGATCATCGACAACTGTGTGCACCCGGACTACCGCGCAGCGCTGAACGACTATTTCGAACGCGCTTGCCAGCGTGGCGGCCACACCCCACACATCCTGCGAGAAGCGCTGAGCTGGCACGAGAATCTGGAAGAAACCGGGCGCATGCTCGCCAGCTGATACAGCCTGCGCCACTGTTCGAGCCCTGTCGTCGCTACGCCGGCGTCAGGGCCAGTACAGTCAAACCTCAGCACCCGAACACTTCGTTCATTTCATTCATTCAAAACTGTACAACTGTACCGTTAACTTGGGGCCATTTCGCCCACTTAAGCGTGTATGCAAAGCGAATACGCACCAGATCAGTGCGCACCGGTACAGTTGCGCCTGTTTCAAGTGCAACAGTTGGCTTAAACAGTTAACTGGCCCATCGCATTACTGGTGAACTGTATCTACTGTTATGGACAGCAGAGGAGGATCATTGGCATCAGTTAAATCACTACCTAATCCCGCCATAAGCGGAAGGATGAAACATCATGGAACGTACCCTCAGTTCCGGTCTGGTTTTTGAAAGCAACGCCCAGCAGTCCCAGGCTTCCCTGCCACTGCGCGCTATCTCCACCCTGCTGCTGTGGCAGCGTCGCATGGCAAGCCGCCGTCAACTGGCTCGCCTGGATGCCCGCCTGCTGGCCGACGCCGGTATCAGCGAGTCGCAGCGTTACGAAGAGCTGAGCAAGCCATTCTGGCGCTAAGCTCCGGTCCGCCGGCTGCGGCCGGCACCGCGAATTACCCGACCCGTTGCAGGCGACTGCAGCGGGTTTTTTATTGTCCGCAAGGCTCTGCCCAGAGCCATTTCGTGCGCGACCAGTACAGTTGTAATGTTTTAAGAATCGAGCGAAACAGTTATCCGCGTTCGCTCGCATTAACATCCAGAAACAGCACCGCGTGATACGCTTCGCTCAGCAGTCTGTTAGAACCCGTTGTCGAACACGTAACGCGACCAGCAGTGCAAGCGTCCGATGAAGCAGAACCCTGTCCAGGAGTCCACGAACATGTCCCGTAAATACCTGATTGGTGCCGCCATGCTGCTCGGCCTGGCCAGCACCGCCCAAGCCAGTAGTTTCGTAGTCACCACCGATGCCGTGGTACGTGCTGTTGCCGCCTCGACTGACGCCACCTCCGACCTGACCTCATCGTTCCGCGATGACAAGATCGTGCAGGCCGCCCGTGATGACGCCGCCAGCTTCGTCGGTACTCTGGGCGCCATTCGTGGTTCGCGGCTGGAAAGTGCCTTGCTGCACATCCGTTCGAGCATGCCGCAGCTGCAAGCCAGTGATGCCCAGCTGGCTCAGGCCATCCTCGCGATCTGATCAGGGCTCTGCAAAGCAGGTGCGTTGGCTAGCGGCCGCGCACCTGAGGTAGCCTTCGTCTTTCACTTCCCCTGCCGTCAAGAAAGCTCATGCGTTATCTGTTGCCGTTGCTGTTCAGTGCCACTGCCATGGCCAGTGCCCACGCCATGGACACCACCACACAAGGCCTGGTCATTACGGGCTACGTTACCAGCCAGGTCACCACTGCCCCCTTCGACCGCAAACTGGTCAGGCAGGCTCGCGACGATGCCGCGGCATTCGTAGCCAGCGATGGCATGATCCGGGGTGCACGCCTGGAAGCGGCACTCGACTCGCTGCGCCACAACTGCACCCGGCACTCCGTCGGCGACCTTGAACTGGCAGAAGCAATTCTCGTCCAATAACCACACCTGACTCCCTGTATTTTTCGGAGATGCTCCATGCGTAAACCGCTGATTGCCGCTACCCTCGGCATGTTGCTGCTGGCCGACCTGGCCCATGCACAGACCCTGGTGGCCACCAGCAACATCATCGTGCGCGCCTTTGGCCGCTCGATCGATTTCACCTCTGACACCACCACTTCGATCCGCGACGCCAAGGTCGTGCGCGAAGCCCACGACGATGCCGCCAGCTTTGTCGCCAGTAATGGCGATATCCGCGGTGCCCAGCTTGAGGCCGCACTCAGCACCCTGCGCGAGCGCGTACCTGAAGCGCGCGACGCCAGCGACCAAGTACTGGCCGAAGCCATCCTCGCGCTGTGAACCACGTGCGTGCCTGGCTGCTCGGCTGCGCCCTGACGCTGCTGGGCACGCCCGCCTTGGCTGACCTGCAGCTTGAGCTGCAGGCGACCAGCCTCGACCCGCAACAGACCCAAGCCAGCCAGGCCCTGCTCGACGAAGCCATGGCCAAGCTGCCGCCCCTGTTCAAGCAACGGCTGGACCGGCGGGTATCGGTCAGCTGGAGCGACAACATGCCAGCCGATGCCTACGGCCAAGCTTCGCTGGTATCGACTCTCGAACTCAATCGCCGCCTGCTCCCCAGCCTGACTGACGGCAGTGCCGCCAGCGAGCGTACCAACCGCCCCCACGGCACGGTCCGAGAAGAGTTGCTGGCCACCGTCCTGCATGAGCTGACCCATATTTACGACCGTGCCCGCCTGTGGCCTGGCAGCGAGCGCTCGCTGATCGCCCGCTGCGCGCGCCAGCGAGCCGCGCTGGGCAAGATCGGTCAGCTGGCAGAGTGCCGTAGTCAGGCCGAACGCCGTTTTACCCTCAGCGACGACCCACGCTTTCTCGACCTGGCCGGCTGGCCGCAATACGTCGGCCGTCGTGGCGAACGTGAGCAGCACAACGCGCAGTTCATGCGCAGCCCCGACAGTTATGAGCTGAGCAGTCCCAAGGAATACATCGCGGTCAACATGGAGTATTTCCTCCTCGACCCGAGCTACGGCTGCCGTCGCCCGGCGCTCAACCAGTACCTGCGTGACCACTTCGGCTGGGCACCGCCACAGAACACTTGCGCCAAGGGTCTGCCGTTCATCAACGCTGGCAGCGACTTCGCCCGGCAGCCACTGGGCGAAATCGACCCAGAACGGGTTTACGAGGTCGACTTCCTGCTGGCTGAAGCCAACCAGAACCTGGTGAGCCGCTGGGGCCACAGCATGCTGCGCCTGGTGATCTGCAAACCCGGCCGCCCCCGCGGGCCGGATTGCCGCCTGGACCTCGACCAGAGCCTGGTGCTGTCTTACCGCGCTTTCGTCAACGATGTGCAACTGTCCAGCTGGGACGGGCTGGTAGGTGCCTATCCCTCACGGCTGTTCGTGTTGCCGCTGGGCCAGGTGATCGATGAATACACCAAGACCGAACTGCGCAGCCTGGCCTCGGTACCGCTGAAGCTCAACCGCGACGAAATCGAGAACCTGGTGCGCCAGGCGGCCGAGATGCACTGGAGCTACGACGGCAACTATTGGTTCCTGTCCAACAACTGCGCGGTGGAATCCTTGAAGCTGTTGCGCAGCGGCACCGCCAACCCACGCCTGAATGATCTCGACAGCATCATGCCCAATGGGTTGCTGGCCGTGCTCAAGGGCAGGGGGCTGGCCGATACCCGTGTGCTCGACGACCCGCGAGAAGCCCTGCGCCTGGGATACCGCTTCGACTCCTACCGCGAGCGCTACCAGGCCATGTTCGATGTGCTGCGCAAGCAGTTGCCGATCAGGCAGACCGAAGTCGAGGACTGGCTGGCCCTGGATGCAGAGCAGAGGCGCCCGTGGTTCGACAAGGCCGACCTGCGCACCAGCGCGGCCTTGCTGTTGCTCGAACAGGCCAGCCTGCGCCGGCAGTTGCTGCTGGCTCAGGACGAAGTGAAACAGCGTTACCTGAACGCTGCAGCGCTGAAGGACGGCAGCATCAACAAAGCCGACGAGACCCTGAAGCAGATGCTCGCCAACAGCGGCTTCCTCAGCCGCCCGGCCGAGTTGCTGGATGCCAAAGGCTATGGCTTGCCGCAGCCGGACGAGCGCGCGCACCTGGAGCAGGTCAGTGCCGAGCGACAGGCCAAGCTGCTGCGCCTGAGTACCGACCTGGACAAAGAGGTGAGGGCACTGCTGGAGCCGTCGCGGGCGAAGGAAATTGCTGCGGTCGAGGCCAATGTGAAGCACATTGGCGAACATTTGCGCGCCCTGCACAAGGCGGCTGGTGGCCTGCAATTGCCTTGATGACCTGCACTGGCCTCTTCGCGGCTAAAGCCGCTCCCACAGGGATCGCCTGCTCCTGGGGGAGCGGCTTTAGCCGCGAAGGGGCCGGTAAAACCAGCACAAGGCTTAGAGTTTTTCCTCTAATTCTTCTGGCAGCCCTTCATCCAGGTGCATCCAGGGCAATCGGCTTGTAGTCCAGATATGCCGCCTGGCCGGCACCTGCTCCGGGTGGTCCAGCGTCGCCACGGTCACATCGATGGTTCCCGGGCTATGCTCGGTCACCAGTGCCACATGCGCCCCACATTCCCCACAGAAATACCGCTTGCAACTGGCCGGTGCCACATAGCACTGAGGCCTTCCTGCCATCCAGCGGAAACCCGAACGGGGCAGGGTGAGCCAGGTCACCACCAGCCCGCCGCTGACCCGCCGGCAGATCGAACAATGGCAATGGGCGACATCCGTCAGGTCACCCTGCAGCCGATAGCGCAAGGCGCCGCAATGGCAGCCACCCTCGGTTACATCCTGCATCACCTACCTCCCGTCGCCGTTTTTCCGGCGAAAGCTGGCTGAAAGCTTCCCCCCCTAGGATAGCCGCCACTACCGGCATCAGACCGGTCAGCCAGGGCACCCGGAAATTTCCGCGCCCGGCCCATCAACAACAACAATGGTGATTCTGATGTATTCCTGCGCCCGCCTTCATGTAGCCCCCCGACCCATGCTCCCCGTGCAGCGCCAAACGCGCTGATCCGCCCGAATAGCCATCCCTTTCGCCGCGCCACGCCTGGAGTATTGCCATGCTGACCTTCCTCGGCTTTGCCATGGTCATCACCTTCATGTACCTGATCATGACCAAGCGCCTGTCGGCCTTGATCGCGCTGATTCTGGTACCCATCCTGTTCGCCCTGTTCGGCGGCTTTTCCGCCAAGATCGGCCCGATGATGCTCGAGGGCATCAGTAAGCTTGCGCCCACCGGCGTGATGCTGATGTTCGCCATTCTCTACTTCGCCCTGATGATCGACTCCGGCCTGTTCGACCCGGCCGTGCGCAAGATCCTCAAGCTGGTCAAGGGTGACCCGCTGAAAGTCTCGGTCGGTACTGCAGTGCTGGCCCTGGTGGTGTCGCTCGATGGTGACGGCGCCACCACTTACATGATCTGCTGCGCCGCCATGCTGCCGCTGTACAGCCGCCTGGGCATGAGCCCACGGATCATGGCCGGCCTGATCATCCTCGCCGGCGGGGTGATGAACATGACCCCCTGGGGCGGCCCGACCGCCCGCGCAGCAAGCGCCCTGCACGTAGACCCGTCGGACATCTTCGTGCCGATGATCCCGGCCATGGCCTTCGGCGTGCTGGCGATCCTTGCCATCGCCTACATGTACGGCAAACGCGAACGTGCCCGCCTGGGTGAACTGCACCTTCCGACCGATGACATCGATCACAGCGAAATCAGCGTGTCGCAGTTCCCTGAAGCGCGCCGCCCCAAACTGATCTACTTCAACGGTGCCCTGACCGCCGGCCTGATGGTCGCACTGATCGCAGGCGTGCTGCCGCTGCCGGTGCTGTTCATGATCGCCTTCAGCATTGCCATGATCGTCAACTACCCGTGCCTGCAGCAGCAGAAAGACCGCATCGCCGCCCACGCTGGCAGTGTGCTGGCCGTGACCGGGTTGATCTTCGCCGCAGGCATCTTCACCGGCATCCTGTCCGGTACCGGCATGGTCGAGGCAATGTCCAAGAGCCTGCTGGCAGTCATCCCTGAGGCCCTGGGCCCGTATTTGGCGGTGATCACCGCGATCGTGAGCATGCCGTTCACCTTCTTCATGTCCAATGACGCCTTCTACTACGGTGTGCTGCCAGTGCTGTCGGAAGCGGCCAGCCATTACGGCATCAGCCCGGTGGAAATGGCCCGCGCCTCGATCGTCGGGCAGCCGGTTCACCTGCTCAGCCCGCTGGTACCTTCGACCTACCTGCTGGTGGCCCTGGCCGGCATCGAGTTCGGCGATCACCAGCGTTTCACGCTGAAGTGGGCAGTGCTGGTATGCCTATGCATAATGCTCGCCGCGCTGCTGATGGGCATTTTCCCGCTGTTCAGTAGTCTTTAATTAACACGCATTACCCATGCGATGCGCCCTGAAAGGGTGCATCGCCTTTATCGTTTGAAGGAATACACATGGAATGGCTGACCAGCCCGGAAATCTGGGTTGCCTTTTTTACCCTCACGGCGCTTGAGATTGTCCTCGGGATCGACAACATCATCATGATCTCGATCCTGGTCAGCCGCATGCCCAAGCACATGCAGCCGCGCACCCGGATCTTCGGCCTGGCCCTGGCCATGGTCACCCGGATCATGCTGCTGCTGTCGATCACCTGGGTGATGCGCCTGACTGCCGACCTGTTCGAGGTGTTCGGCCAAGGCATTTCCGGTCGCGACCTGATCCTGTTCTGCGGCGGCCTGTTCCTGCTGTGGAAAAGCTCGCAGGAGATCTACCACGGCCTGGAAGGCGAGGAAGAGAGCGCCGACGAACCCAAGGGCGCTGGCGGCAAGTTCCTGTACACCATCATTCAGATAGCCATCATCGACATCGTGTTTTCCCTGGACTCGGTGATCACTGCCGTCGGCATGGTTTCGCACGTGCCGGTGATGATCGCCGCCATCGTTGTCGCCGTCCTGGTGATGATGGCCTGCGCCGGCGCCATCAGCGACTTCATCGACAAGCACCCGTCGCTGAAGATGCTTGCCCTTTCCTTCCTGATCGTCGTTGGTACCGTGCTGATCGCCGAATCTTTCGACGTGCACGTGCCGAAGGGTTACGTCTACTTCGCCATGGCCTTCTCGCTGGCCGTCGAGGCGATCAACATCCGCATGCGCACCGCCATGGCGCGCAAGCAAGGCAAGGAGCACGACCCGGTGAAACTGCGCAAGGACATTCCGGGTCAATAAGATCAGGACACGCAGCGTAAAGGGCCCTCCGGGGCCCTTTTTCATGTACAGCCTTTCATGACACAAATATTTCAAATGCTTGCAGAGCGTGCCAAGCTGGCGCGAGGTCCGCAAAACAACTAAAGCTTGAGTAAGTACTGGATCAAAACACCCACCCCCGGGCCAGGCTTACGGCTTCACACATTTTGGCTCCAGCGCCGGAGCCCGAGAACAAAAGGGGGGCTCGACCATGCTGACCCTGCTCAACCTGCTCTCTGCCGTAGCCTTGCTGGTATGGGGCACGCATATCGTTCGTACCGGCATCCTCAGGGTGTTCGGCTCCAACCTGCGCCGCGTGCTCGGCCAGAACATGAACCGGCGGCCACTGGCGTTCATCGCCGGCATCGTGGTCACTGCCGTGGTGCAGAGCAGCAATGCCACCGCCATGCTGGTTACCTCCTTCGTCGGTCAGGGCCTGATGGCCATGACCCCAGCGCTGGCGATCATGCTCGGTGCCGACGTGGGTACCGCGCTGATGGCACGGGTACTGACCCTGGACTTGTCGTGGCTATCGCCGCTGCTGGTGTTCCTCGGGGTGATCTTCTTCCTCTCGCGCAAACAGACCCGTGCAGGCCAGCTGGGCCGCGTGGGGATCGGCCTGGGCCTGATCATCCTGGCCCTGCAGCTGATCGTGCAGGCGGCGACGCCGATCACCCACGCACAAGGGGTGAAGGTGCTGTTCGCATCGTTGACCGGCGACATCATGCTCGACGCCCTGGTAGGTGCGCTGTTCGCCATGGTGTCGTATTCCAGCCTGGCTGCCGTGCTGCTTACCGCGACCCTGGCCGGGGCCGAAGTCATCAGCCTCCCGGTGGCCATCGGCCTGGTCGTTGGCGCCAACATCGGCAGCGGCCTGCTGGCCTTCATCAGCACCAGCATGCAGAACGCCGCAGGGCGCCGCGTGGCCTTGGGCAGCCTGTTGTACAAGCTGATCGGCCTGGTGCTGATCATCCCCGTGCTGCATCCGCTGGTGGAGTGGATGGACAGCCTGAGCTTCAGCCCACAGGAGTTGGTAATCGGCTTCCACCTGCTCTACAACACCCTGCGCTGCCTGATCATGCTGCCGACGGTCAAACCCATGGGCCGCCTGTGCAACGCACTGCTACCCGAACGCGAGGCTGGCAACGGCCAGATACGCCCGCGCCATCTCGATGCCTCGGCGCTGGCCACGCCTAGCCTGGCCTTGGCCAATGCCGCGCGTGAAACCCTGCGTCTGGGGGACATTGTCGACAGCCTGCTGGAGGCCATGCTCGGCGCCTTGCGCGGTACCCATACCGCCATGCCCCAGCAGGTGCGGGCCTTGAGCGAAGATGCCGAAGCGCTGTACAGCGCGATCAAGCTGTACCTGGCGCAGATGCCGCGGGAAGACCTCAGCGACCAGGACAACCGGCGCTGGGCCGAAATCATCGAGCTGGCGATTAACCTGAAGCTAGCCTGCGACCTGATCGAACGCATGCTGCGCAAGGTGCAACAGCAGAAAACCAGCCAGCGCCGGGAGTTCTCCCAGGTCGGCCTGGAGGAACTCACCGGGCTGCAGGAACAATTGCTGGCCAACCTGCGCCTGGGGCTGTCGGTGTTTCTCAGTGCCGACCCGGAAAGCGCACGCCTGCTGCTGCGCGAAAAGCGCCGTTTTCGCGCCCAGGAACGGCGCCTGGCGCATGCCCATGTCAGCCGTTTGCAACGTAAGGTGGTGCAAAGTATCGAGACGAGTTCGCTACACTTGGAGCTGATCGCCGACATGAAGCGGTTGAACTCTTTGTTCTGCAGCAGTGCCTATGTGGTACTGGGTGGCTCGGACACTGGCGGGCTGCTGCTCGACAGCGTCCCGGAAGATGCCCACCTGTCCTGATCTCGCACACCTGGAGACCGTCGCTCGCCCATGCGTTGCCTGATGTTCGTTTGCCTGCTGATCTGCAGCCTGCCCTCATTTGCCCTCGATCGCTCGCGGGTCGAGGGTTACCTGTTGCCCAACGGCCTGCAGGTGATCCTGAAGTCCGGTTACGAGCGCGACCATGTGGCGATCCGCCTGGTGGTAGGGGTTGGCCTGGATGACTTCGACTGCGAGCAGAAAGAGTTGCCGCACCTGCTCGAACACCTGCTGTTCACCGGCATCGACGCAACTGGTGAAGGCGGACTGGAAGAACGATTGCAAAGCCTGGGGGGCGAGTGGAACGCCTACACCAGCAGCGCCGACACGACGTTTGTCATCGAGGCGCCGGCACGCAACCAGCGCAAGGTGCTCGACCTGTTGCTGGCGATCATCCGCGACACGCGTATCGACGCCAAAGCCTTGGCCACGGCCAAGCGCATCATCGAGCGCGAGGATGGCGGCCACTATGGCCACCTGCAGCGCTGGCTCGACCGTCAGGACATCGGCCACCCCGCCAGCGATCAATTGGCCACCGAACTAGGCCTGAAATGCCCCGAGCGCTCCAACGTCGCGGACATGACCCTGGAGCAGGTGAAAACCCTGCGTGACCGCTGGTACGCCGCCAATAACATGACCTTGATCGTCGTCGGCGGCCTGGATCGGCTGCTGCCGGCCTATCTGGAGCGCACCTTCGGCGAACTGCCTGCCACCGAGCCGGAAGAGCGGCGCAACCTTGAAAGCATCAGCGAACAGGCCGAGCAGCGCCGCGACCTGACCCATGGCCTGTTGGGCGATAGCGTCAAGCTGCATTGGCTGTTCATCGAGCCGGTTCTGGACAATGACCATCAACAGACCCTAGACCTGCTGTCGCGCTACCTCGACTGGGCCTTGTACGACCAGCTGCGCCTGCGCAACGGCCTGTCGTATGGGCCGTCGGTACAACGTGAGAGCTTTGGCGACAGCGGTATGCTGAGCCTCAATGCCGACCTTGAGCGCGAGGATATCGACCACGCCGTGAAGGTCATGCAGCAACTGTTCGATCATTTGCGCAAGGAAGGCCTCGACCCGGACACCTTTGCCCGCATCAAGGATGCCGCCGTGGCCAAGGAAAGCTGGAGCACTCAGGGCAACAGTGCGCTGGCCGATTATTACTGGGGGGCGCTGAACGATTACAACAACGGCCGCTTTGCCGACCCGGCACGCAAGCTGCGCCAGGTGACGCTGGAAGAGGCCAATGCGGCCCTGAAGGAATTGCTCAAGGAGCAGGGCTACTTGCGGATCGAAAAGCCGTTCCTGGGGTACGACGAGCTTTATGGCCTGGTTGCCTTGCTGTTGGGGCTGATACTGGCGCTGGGGCTGCTGCGCTGGCGTCGGCACAAGCCGGAACGACCGAGTGGTGCTACACGGCAGCAGTGAATCAGCGGTATCCTTTTGCCAGTACCGGCCTCTTCGCGGGTAAACCCGCTCCCACAGGTAGTGCACAGCTGTTGAATGCCGTGCGACCCCTGTGGGAGCGGGTTTACCCGCGAAAGGGCCGGTACAGCCACTTCATATTCGTGTTGCAGACCCATGCCCCCAATACCCCACTTCGTCCAGCGCGTCATCGAGCTGCTCAAACGCTACCCAGGCGTCATCGCGCTCGGTGGCTTCCTTTCCGGTATCGGCAGCTTCATCCTTGTCGATCGCCAGGCCAGCCTGGCCAGCTGGATCGCCATCCTCATGCTGGTCAGCTGGGTCTGGTTGATGCTGGAAAACACCCTGACCGGCCTGTTCGCGCGCACCTTCAAGCGCGAGATCCCGCAGCCGTTGCTGCGCTACGCAACGCAGATGATTCACCAGGAAAGCCTGTTCTTCGTTCTGCCGTTCTTCTTCATCACCACCACCTGGAACAGCGGCCAGTTGGTGTTTACCGGCCTGCTTGGGGCCGCCGGGCTCATTTCGATCATCGACCCGCTCTACTACAAGTGGCTGGCACCCCGGCGCTGGCTGTTCCTTGCACTGCACACCCTGACCCTGTTCGCCGCACTGCTGACCGCGCTACCGATCATCCTTCACCTGACCACTGCACAGAGTTTCAAGCTGTCATTGATCGCCGCCATGGCGCTGTCGTTCCCAAGCCTGATCAGCAGCTTCCCGGTCAATACCTGGCGCCGCGGCGTGGCACTGGTACTGGTGACCCTGGCGGTGGGCGGCAGTGGCTGGTTGCTGCGTTCGTGGGTGCCGCCCGCAACACTGTGGATGACGGACGTGGCGGTCAGCACCGAAGTACTCAATCGTCAACCGGGCGAATCGCTGGAAGAGGTGGCCGCCAGCCGCATCCGCAGCAATGGCCTGTACGCCTATACCGCAATCAACGCGCCGCGCGGCCTGGACGAACGCATCTACCATGTGTGGCAGAAGGACGGCCAGGAAGTCGATCGCATTGCCCTGGATATCCACGGCGGGCGCAAGGAAGGCTACCGTGCCTGGACCCACAAGCAGAACTTCCCGCCCAACCCGGTGGGCAAGTGGCAGGTCCGAGTGCTGACCGAAGACGGCCAGATGATCGGCGTGCTGCGCTTCAAGGTGGTGGACGACGCGCCTGCGCCGTGACGCTGGGCGCACGACAGCACATTTTCAACAAACCGCTCCATGCCCGCTGCGCTATGATCAGCCTCTAGCCCAGCCGGATGCATGGAGCCTATGACCACCCCCAGCGCCACCCTGGACACCCGTTGCCAACCGGCCTGCCTGCGGATCGCCGGTGACTGGACCTTGGCTCACTACGCCAACCTCAAGCGCGACAGCGAGCGCCTGCGCACGCAGTATGGTGCCGACACCATCGCCGACCTCAGCCAGCTGGGCCGCCTGGACACCGCCGGGGCCTCGCTGCTGGCCGAACTGCTTGGCTCCGAGCGCCTCTCGCAGTGCACCCACGGCCTGCCCGAAGCCAGTCGTGCCCTGCTCAAGAATGTGTACTGCTCGGTGCAGGACTACTGTATCCCGGTCAAGCAGCCCGAGCGCAACGTGGTGCTGGTGCTGCTGGAGCGTATCGGTTGCGCGGTCGGCACGCTGTGGCAGGACACCCTGCAGCTGCTCGGCTTCCTCGGCCTGATCATCGAAACCCTGCTGCGCCGCCTGCTGCAGCCACACCGCTGGCGTGTCACCCCGGTGATCGCGCACATCGAGCAGACCGGGCTGGATGCAGCCCCCATCGTGGCCTTGCTGACCTTTCTGGTCGGCGCCGTGGTGGCCTTTCTTGGCGCTACGGTGCTGGCCGACTTCGGTGCAACCGTGTTCACCGTCGACTTGGTGGCCTTCTCGTTTCTTCGCGAATTCGCCGTACTGCTGACCGCCATACTCATGGCCGGGCGCACCGCCAGTGCCTTCACCGCACAGATCGGCTCGATGAAGGCCAATGAAGAGATCGATGCCATCCGCACCCTGGGCCTTAACCCCATCGAACTGCTGGTGGTGCCGCGGGTACTGGCGCTGCTGATCTCGCTGCCCTTGCTGACCTTCGTCGCGATGATCTGCGGCATCGTCGGGGGAGCGGTGGTCTGTGCCCTGTCATTGGGGATATCGCCGGCCATGTTCCTGTCGCTGCTGCAATCCGACATCGGCGTGCAGCACTTCCTGGTCGGCCTGGCCAAGGCGCCGATTTTCGCCTTCCTGATCGCCGCCATCGGTTGCCTCGAGGGCTTCAAGGTCAGCGGCAGCGCCGAATCGGTCGGTGCCCACACCACTTCCAGCGTGGTGCAATCGATTTTCGTGGTCATCGTGCTGGATGCGGTGGCAGCGCTGTTCTGCATGGAGATGGGCTGGTGAGTGGCCGGGAAGCGGTGATCGAGGCACGGGGCATCTGCAATCGCTTCGGTAGCCAGGTGGTACACAAGGATCTCGACCTCGACCTGTACCGCGGCGAAATCCTCGCGGTGGTCGGTGGGTCGGGGAGCGGCAAGTCGGTGCTGCTGCGCAGCATCATCGGCCTGCGCCGCCCTGACGAAGGGCAGATCAAGGTATTCGGCGAAGACCTGGCCGGGTTGCGCGAGCAACAGCGTTCACTGGTCGAACGCCGCTTCGGTGTGCTGTTCCAGAAAGGTGCGCTGTTCTCGTCGTTGACCGTGACCGAAAACGTCGCCCTGCCGCTGATCGAGCACGCTGGCCTGTCGCGCGCCGATGCCGAACACCTGGCCGGGGTCAAGCTGGCCTTGGCTGGCCTGCCCATCTCCGCTGCCGACAAATACCCTGCGTCGCTCTCTGGCGGCATGATCAAGCGCGCTGCCCTGGCGCGCGCGCTGGCGCTGGACCCGGACATCCTGTTCCTCGACGAGCCCACCGCCGGCCTCGACCCGATCGGTGCTGCCGCCTTCGATCAGTTGATCCTGACCCTGCGCGATGCCTTGGGCCTGAGCGTATTCCTGATCACCCATGATCTCGACACCCTCTACACCATTACCGATCGCATCGCCGTGTTGTCACAGAAGAAGGTGCTGGTCGCCGGCCCCCTGGCCGAAGTCGAGCAGACCAACGACCCCTGGATCCACGAGTACTTTCACGGCCCACGCGGGCGCGCAGCGGAACACGCTGCCGCCAGCGCCAGGCAGGAGCACTGAACAATGGAAACCCGAGCTCATCACGTCCTGATTGGCCTGGTCACGGTGCTGGTGGTAGCTGGCGCCATGCTGTTCGGCCTGTGGCTGACCAAGTCCAGCGTCGACGACGCCTTCAAGGACTACGAGGTGATCTTCAACGAAGCCGTCTCCGGGCTGTCCCGCGGCAGCCCGGTGCAGTACAACGGTATCAAGGTCGGCGATGTCACCAGCCTGCGCCTGGACCCGAAAGACCCACGCCGGGTGCTGGCCCGCGTGCGCCTGAGCGGTGACACCCCGGTCAAGGAAGACACCCAGGCCAAGCTGACCCTGGCCGGGGTCACCGGCAACTCGTTCATCCAGCTCAGCGGCGGCACGCCGCAAAGCCCGGAACTCAAGGGCAAGGACGGCAAGCTGCCGGTGATCGTCGCCTCACCTTCGCCGATCTCACGCCTGCTCAATGACAGCAGTGACCTGGTGACCAACATCAACATGCTGCTGCACAACGCCACGCAGATGTTCTCGGACAGCAACATCGAGCACCTGAGCAACACCCTGGCCAACCTCGACCAGACCACCGGTGCCTTCGCCAACCAGAACGGCGGTATCAGCGAGGCAATCGCCCAGCTGGCCCAGGTCGGCAAGCAGGCCAATGCCACCCTGGCCGAAACCCAGGCGCTGATGCGCAATGCCAACGGCCTGCTCGGCACCCAGGGCAAGCAAGCCATCGGCAGCGCCGAGCAGGCCATGCAGTCGCTGGCCGACAGCGCCGCGACCCTCAACAGCCTGCTGCAAGACAATCGCCAGTCCATCGACGACGGCGCGCAAGGGCTCAACCAGCTGACCCCGGCCATCCGCGAGCTGCGCGAAACCCTCAATTCGCTCAAGGGTATTTCCCGGCGCCTGGAAGCTGACCCGAGCGGCTACCTGCTGGGCCGTGACAACAACAAGGAGTTCCAGCCATGACCCCATCGCTGCGCCTGCTGGCCCTGACAGCCGCCTTGAGCCTGGCCAGCGCCTGCTCGATCCTGCCGCAGAGCGAACCGGTGGATGTCTACCGCCTGCCGGTCAACCAGGCTAGCCACAGCAGCACCCCGGTGGCCTGGTCTCTGCGCCTGAACAAGCCACTGGCCAGCGAAGTGCTGGCCGGGCCACGCATCGCAGTGATCCCCCAAGGCGATGTGATCAGCAACTACAAGGGCGCCCGCTGGAGCGACCCGGTCCCGTTGCTGGTGCGCAACCGCTTGCTCGATGGCTTCCAGCGCGACGGCCGGGTGCAGCGGCTGAGCGCCGACGACAGCAACCTGCAGGCCGATTACGAGCTGAGCGGCGAACTGCAAGCGTTCCAGAGCGAGTACCAGCCGGGGGGCAAGGTGGACGTGGTGATCCGCTACGACGCACGCCTGGTGCAAGGCCGCAGCCAGCGTATCCTCAGCAGCAAACGCTTCGAAGTACGCCAGCCGCTGGCGGATACCCAGGTGTCAGCCGTGGTCGCCGGCTTTGGCGCAGCCAGCGATCAGCTGGCCAGGCTGGTGGTGAACTGGACCGTAGCGCAAAGCAGCCAGGCTCAGCATCAGGTTCAGGCAAAGAACCAGTAGCAGACGCAGATGGCTGCAATCACACCGGCCAGCTCGGCCAGCAGGGCACAACCCACGGCGTGGCGCACACGCTGGATGCCGACTGCGCCGAAATATACTGCCACCACGTAGAACGTGGTTTCGGTGCTGCCTTGAATCGTCGCTGCCACCAAGGCCGGGAAGCTGTCGACGCCGTGGGTCTGCATGGTCTCGATCAGCATGGCCCGCGCCGCGCTACCGGAAAACGGCTTGACCAGCGCCGTGGGCAGGCCCTCGACAAAGCGGGTATCCAGGCCCGCCCAGTTGACAGCCTGGCGGATGCCATCCAGGGCCAGCTCGAGTGCGCCCGATGCCCGCAGCACGCCCACCGCGACCAGCATGGCCACGAGGTAAGGCAGCAGGCTCTTTGCCACGTCGAAACCTTCCTTGGCGCCCTCGACGAAGGTTTCGTACACCTGCACCCGCTTCAGCGCGCCGATCAGCAGAAACAGAATGATCACGCCGAACAAGGTCAGGTTGCCGAGGATCGACGACAGGCTGGCCAGCGCGGCCGCCGACAGGGTGCCCAGGAAAGCCATGAAGCCGCCCAGCAGCAGCGCACCGGGGATCAGGTAGGCGAGCACCACCGGATCCCACAGGCGCAAGCGCTGCATCACCGCCACCGACAGCAGGCCGACCAGGGTCGAGGCACTGGTGGCCAGCAGGATCGGCAGAAACACCAGGGTAGGGTCGGTGGCGCCTTGCTGGGCGCGATACATGAAGATGGTCACCGGCAGCAGGGTCAGCGACGAGGCGTTGAGTACCAGGAACAGAATCTGCGCGTTGCTCGCCGTCGTACTGCTGGGGTTGAGTTCCTGCAGTGCGCGCATGGCCTTGAGGCCGATCGGCGTGGCGGCGTTGTCCAGGCCCAGGCCGTTGGCAGCGAAGTTCATGGTGATCAGGCCCAGGGCCGGGTGGCCGGGCGGCACTTCCGGCATCAAGCGGGCAAACAGCGGCCCGAGCACCTTCGCCAGCCATTCGACGATGCCGGCCTTTTCAGCGATCTTGAGGAAGCCCAGCCACAGGGTCAGGGTGCCGAACAACAGGACCATGACCTCCACCGACAGCTTGGCCATGGCGAAGATGCTCTCGACCATCGCGGCGAAGATGCCGGCATTGCCACCGACCAGCCATTGGGCCAGGGCGGAGACGGCCGCCACCAGGAAAAAGCCGAGCCAAAGGCCGTTGAGCATCCGTGTGTTCCCCCTGAAAAATGCCCGAATGATAGCGTATCGGCGCCCCTGGCTGGAGCCCTCAGGCCTGATGGACAGCCTTGTGGGAGCGGGCGTCCCCGCGAAGCAGGCACCGCGGTGGATGGCACCGGCTTCGCCGGTGTTCGCGGGCACGCCCGCTCCCATAATGGTTAGCAACCAGCCTGTACAAACCCACAGACAGCAAAAAGCCCCGACAAGTCGGGGCTTTCTGGTTCAGCAGGTCAGGCTCAGCGCTTGACGGCTGCGCCAACCACGGCAGCTTCCTGCTTGTCTGCCATCAGCGAGGCGTAGTACTGCTCGCCCTTGGCGGCGTCGTACATGCCTTCCCAGCGCGCAATTACCAGCGCTGCCAGGGCGTTGCCGATCACGTTCAGGGCGGTACGTGCCATGTCCATGATGCGGTCGACGCCGGCGATGAAGGCCAGGCCTTCCAACGGGATACCAACGCTGCCGAGTGTTGCCAGCAGCACCACGAAGGAAACGCCCGGCACGCCGGCGATGCCTTTGGAGGTGACCATGAGCGTCAGCACCAGCAGCAGCTGCTGGCTCCAGGACAGGTCGATGCCGTACAGCTGGGCAATGAAGATGGCCGCGATGCTCTGATACAGGGTCGAACCGTCGAGGTTGAACGAGTAGCCGGTCGGCACCACGAACGAGCAGATCGACTTCGGCGCGCCGTACTTCTCCATTTTCTCGATCACACGCGGCAGCACGGTCTCGGAGCTGGAAGTGGAATAGGCGAGGATCAGTTCATCTTTCATGATGCGCATGATCTTGATCACCGAGAAGCCGAACAGGCGCGCTACCAGGCCCAGCACCATGAAGGCGAAGAAGGCGATGGCGAAGTACACCAGCAGTACCAGCTTGGCCAACGGCAGCAGCGAGCTGAAGCCAAAGTTGGCAACAGTCACGGCGATCAGGGCGAACACACCGATCGGGGCGTAGTTCATGATCATGTGGGTGACCTTGAACATGGTCTCCGACACAGCCTGGAAGGTGCGCACCAGCGGCTCACGCAGGTCGGCCTGCAGGCTCGACAGGCCGAGGCCGAACATCACCGAGAAGAAGATGATCGGCAGCATTTCGCCACGCATCAGCGCTGCGAAGATGTTCGACGGGATCAGGTTGAGCAGGGTCTCGATGAACGCGTGCTCATGCTGCACCTCGGCTGCAGTGGCCTGGTACTTGGAGATGTCGACGGTACCCAGGGTGCTCATGTCGATGCCGGCGCCCGGGTGGAACAGGTTGGCCAATACCAGGCCGACAACGATGGCGATGGTGGTCACCACCTCGAAGTAGAGGATGGTCTTCAGGCCGATGCTGCCCAGTTTCTTCGCATCGCCAACCCCGGCGATACCCACGATCAGCGACGAAATCACGATCGGGACAACGATCATCTTGATCAGGCGAATGAAGATGTCACCGGCGGGCTGGAGGACGTTGCTGATCCACCAGGCCTTTTCCGCGCTGAAGTGGTTCAGCAGCGCGCCGACTGCAACACCCAGGAGCAGACCGATGACGATCTGCCAGGCGAGGCTCAGTTTTGCCTTCTTCATGTCTTTACCCTTTGTTCTAGTGGTCACGGGTACCGACCGGAAAAGCGCGTAACAGAGCCGTTGGCAACGTCACGGGCAGCTTTGGGCTTCCGTCCGGGGACCTCGTGTAAGGACACCGCGAGCGAGCGACAGGGCGCTCGGGCCAGCGAAAAGGCGGCAACTATTGCGATGGGACAGGCTGAAATCTAATGCCGGAAACGCATACCCCATGCCGAAACAGCATATGCCACCAAGTCAAAATGCGTCGCACGTAAGTCATTGATTTATAACGTTCGGGAATCCGAACAAGACCGAACCGCCATATTTAGGCAGTTTTGGCGGGATATGAGGGGAGATGAAAACGACCTGTTCGACAATCCGAATGGCCGAAATGCCACTTGCGCGGCCCTTCAGCGAACGAAAAAAAGTTGATGTACGGTCAACACAAAATGTGTCCTGGAGCCAGCAACCTGAAAGGAATCCGCACAACGGGGCATGGCGCCTCGGAAGCCAGGCCAGGTTACGATGTTGTCAGACACCCCCGACCTGATGCTTCCGATTCTGCCTTTTCCTGACCCGGCCCAAAGCTGGAGGTACTCCCTGTACCCCTAGGCCACTCCGATCCTGCAACAATCAGAACAGCCCGGCCCCCTGGTCATGCGCGGCCCCTCCTCGGGGCGGCGCATCATAGAAGCAGGAAAGATAAAAAGGTTCCGCTTCTATTGCATGACAGCGCGCGACCGCTGGTCAGTACCAGTTCGGGTCACGCTTGAGTTGCTCTTGCAACAAGGCCTTCATGCCGTCGTCCGGCTTGCCCAGCCAACGATACTGCGCATGGCGGGTCGGCGACTTATCACCAGGCAAGCCTTCGGGCACCTCGACAAGCATCCCGTAGGCGTCGTCCTTGTCCCAGCTGAACGCTACGATCAAGCGCTTGTAGGTGCAGTTCTGCGGCGACTCGCACAACGGCCCGACCAGGTACTTGTCCCCGTCTTCGGTCACCGCAGACATCTGCTCCTGGCCGCTGCCGCTCAGGTTGATCACCCAATCGGGCAGGCGTTCCTCGCCCTTGATCGTGTCTTGCCAGGTTTCCCGGTATTCAGGGTCCGAGCCGAGCAACTGCTCGACCCGGATCTGGCCATCATTGGCCGCCAGCACGGCTGTACTACCGCCTGTCATCAGGGCGGCGACAGCCAGGGCTGCGCATAGCTTCCTGCTCATCTTCAACCTCGACCACGTCCAAAGAAGAAGGAGGCGACGAACAGGACCAGGAAGACAATGAACAGGATCTTCGCGATACCCGTAGCGGCGCCAGCGATACCACCGAAGCCAAGCACTGCGGCGACAATGGCGATGATGAGGAAAGTGATAGCCCAACTCAGCATGATGCTTCTCCTTTCTTTTTTGAAAACGGTGTGGCCAGCGTTTCAGAACACCCAGCGCTGCTGGGGCACAATGTTGTCGACGGTGGCCGGTGAGGTGTTGGCGGCAGGCCGCTGCCCGACAGGTTCGGCGGCTTTTACCAAGGTGTTGGCGCGACTTGCCTGAATCTGCGTCAGCAGCGCGGTTTGCGCTGCCACCTGGTCGGCCAGGCGCGCGGTCTGCCAGCTGTAATAGAAGAGGCCGGCGGCCAAGGTCAGCAGCAATGCCATCCCAAGGAACAGGAACTGGCGCACGGGGAGTGCGGCATTCAGCGAGCGTTTGACGGATGGGCGGTTCATGCCAGCTTCTCCTACTGTAATTTTTCTGTTCAAACCTGAACAAGTAATTGCAGCCTGCATGCCAGTCCGCCCAATCAAATAAAATCCTTTAAAATCAATAACTTAAAATAGATGGGAAACCCCGCTTAGGACGTATCCTGCACGATGACCCTGCTGAGGTCGTGCGAATTGCACGATTCAACCCTCGACCTTGGTCGCCACCTTGAGCAGATCGGCGTCGACACCCCGCACACCGATGATCTGCCGGGCAATCTCCACGGCAATGGTCTTCTGCTCACTGCTGACCACCTCACCGGTCAGCCGCACCATGCCTTGCTCGCTGGCCACCTTGATATTCAAACCGTCCAGATTGCGGCTGAAACGCAAGCTGGTCTGAATCTTGTCGACCACCCAACTGTCGCTTGGCTGCGGCCCGTTCTGAGCCCCTGCCGGGTTCTCCCTTGCCTTGGCCATGGCCGCGCTATCAAGGCTTACCAGGTTGTTGACCAGGTGCACACCGTCAGTGGTACGCGCCACCACGCCCGCCAGATCCTTGGCCTCGGCACTGTCGACCTTGCCACGCAGGGTCACCACGCCATCGCTGCTTTGCACTTCGATAGGCGCTTTTTCCGTGATCCGGCTCCACAGCAAGCGCGCCCGGATCACCGCCGCCAAGGTCACATCTTCAAGCCGCTGGGCGTAGGCACGCAGCTCCAGCGGGCGCTCGACCAGTTCGGCGTTGACTCGCAACTGGTTGTCGACCTGCTCGATGCCCCGTGTGGCCAGGGCCACATGTTCGGCCAGCTCGCGCTCGACGCTGTTCTCGACTTCGCCAGAAAGGCGGGCCAGCTGGCCATCGACCTCGACCTTGATGCGGAACGGGTTGAGCACCCTGTTGAGGGCCAACGCGGTTTGCAGCGAACCCTCCAGGCGAGCGTCCTGGACAGGATCGGCCGACGCAGGTGTGCAAATGGACAGCATGGCGGCCGCCAGCACGGCCATTCGGATGCTAGGGGACACGGTTGGACCTCCTTTTAGTTGGCAAAAGCAGAAAATCATCGCAACCAATGTGCCAGCGTGCTGCTCTAAGAAAATCACCGGGATATCTGGCGTCACGGTAAGACTCGGCCATTGGCTAGCATGCAAAGGACAGATTCCTTCACAATTGACCGTGCAACTTGCCCGATTTTTCCCACACTAATTGAAGATATATCCGAAGGAGCGCAGTAAATGGAATCAGCCCAGGACAACCAAGGCCGCATTCTGCTGGTGGATGACGAGTCCGCGATCCTGCGCACCTTCCGCTACTGCCTGGAAGACGAAGGCTACAGCGTGGCCACGGCCAACAGCGCCGCACAGGCTGATGCGTTGCTGCAGCGCCAGGTGTTCGACCTGTGCTTCCTCGACCTGCGCCTTGGCGAGGACAACGGCCTCGATGTGCTGGCGCAGATGCGTATTCAGGCACCTTGGATGAGGGTGGTGATCGTCACCGCGCATTCAGCGATCGACACCGCAGTCGATGCCATCCAGGCCGGCGCCGCCGATTACCTGGTCAAACCCTGCAGCCCTGATCAGTTGCGCCTGGCTACCGCCAAGCAGCTGGAGGTCCGTCAACTCTCGGCCCGCCTGGAGGCCCTCGAAGGCGAAGTCCGCAAACCCAAGGACGGCCTCGACTCGCACAGCCCGGCAATGATGGCTGTGCTGGAGACCGCCCGCCAGGTGGCCACCACCGATGCCAATATCCTCATTCTCGGCGAGTCGGGCACCGGCAAGGGCGAGCTGGCTCGCGCCATTCACGGCTGGAGCAAGCGAGCACGCAAGGCTTGCGTGACCATCAACTGCCCATCGCTGAATGCCGAACTGATGGAAAGCGAACTGTTCGGCCATACCCGTGGTGCGTTTACCGGTGCCAGCGAGAGCACCCTGGGTCGCGTCAACCAGGCGGATGGCGGCACACTGTTCCTCGATGAAATCGGTGATTTCCCCCTGACCTTGCAGCCCAAGCTGTTGCGTTTCATCCAGGACAAGGAATATGAGCGCGTGGGCGACCCGGTCACCCGCCGCGCCGACGTGCGCATCCTTGCGGCGACCAACCTCAACCTTGACGACATGGTGCGCGAGAACCGCTTCCGCGAAGATCTGCTCTATCGCCTCAATGTCATCACCCTGCACCTGCCGCCGCTGCGCGAACGCAGCGAGGATGTCCTGACCCTGGCCGACCGCTTCCTGGCCCGCTTCGTCAAGGAATACTCCCGTCCGGCCCGTGGTTTCAGCGACGAAGCGCGAAGCGCGCTGCTCAACTACCGCTGGCCGGGCAACATCCGCGAACTGCGCAATGTGATCGAACGCGCCAGCATCATCTGTCCCCAGGAGCGGGTGGAAGTCATTCACTTGGGGATGGGCGAACAACCGGCAGGCAATGCGCCCCGGGTAGGTGCGGCCATGAGCCTGGATGAGCTGGAACGCGCGCACATCGGTGCCGTGCTGGCCGCCAGCGACACCCTCGACCAGGCCGCCAAGACCCTTGGCATCGACGCCTCCACGCTCTACCGCAAGCGCAAGCAGTACAACCTGTGAAGCTGCCAATGAAGCTGCGCACGCGGCTCTTCCTCAGCATTTCGGCCTTGGTGACCGTGGCGTTGCTGGGCCTGTTGCTAGGGTTGGTGAGCGTGCTGCAGATGGCCACGGTGCAGCAACAGTCGGTGCGCGAAACCACCCATGTGCTGGAAGTGGGCCTGAAGCTGCGGCAGAACCTCGGCGAGCAACTGATGCTGCTGCTGGACGAGGACACCGCACCGGACAGCCTTCGCCCCCTGCAGGACACCTTCCAGGAGCTGCTCAACCATGGCTTGGCCGAAGGGGGTGAACGCACCGGTTTCAGCAAGGCCAGCAGCAACTACCAGGCCTTCCTCCAGGCTTACCGCGACAGCCCGGCACCGGCGCGCAGCATGGGCGTGGATCAACCCTTGGGCGCAGCATTCAACCAGGTGCGTACCGACCTGATCGATTCGCACAAGCAGGCCCTCGACTACATCACCCGCAGCGAAGAGCGCACCCGTGACGGCGCCTTGCTGGTCTGCGGGATACTTGGCCTGATGGGGCTGGTGGTGCTGGTGCTAGGCTTCGTCACCGCGCACAACATCGCCCGACGCTTCGGCCAGCCGATCGAGGCGCTGGCCAAGGCCGCCGACCAGCTCGGTCAAGGGGATTTCGAAATCACCTTGCCGGTCACCCAGGCCGTCGAACTCAACCAGCTGACCCGCCGCTTCGGGCTGATGGCCGACGCCTTGCGCAAGCACCAGGCAACCAATGTCGATGAGCTGTTGGCGGGCCAGCAGCGCCTGCAGGCCGTGCTCGACAGCATCGATGATGGTTTGCTGATCATCGATCGTCAGGGGCATCTGGAGCACCTCAACCCCGTCGCTCAGCGGCAGCTGGGCTGGAACAGCAGCCGGGTCGGCAGTGGCCTGGCCGACGCCCTGCAGCGCCCGGAACTGGAGCAACAGCTGCGCCAGGTCCTGCGCGGCGGCAGCCTGGATCGGCCACCGGAGGACCTGAGCATCGAGGTCGATGAAGAATCACGCCTGCTGACCTACAGCCTGACCCCGGTCAGCCATCCGCAAGGGCCGATCCTGGGTGCAGTGATGGTCTTGCACGATGTCACCGAGCAACGCGCCTTCGAACGTGTGCGCAGCGAGTTCGTGCTGCGTGCCTCGCATGAACTGCGCACCCCGGTCACGGGCATGCACATGGCATTCGGCCTTTTGCGTGAGCGCTTGAAGTTCCCGCCCGAGGCGCGCGAGAGCGATCTGCTGGAGACCATTGGCGAAGAGATGCAGCGCCTGACCCAGTTGATCAACGACCTGCTCAACTTCTCGCGCTACCAGAGCGGCTTGCAGAAGCTCGAACTTGCCCCATGCGCCATCGACGACCTGCTCGACAGGGCGCAGGCACGCTTCAGTGAACAGGCCGCCGCCAAGCAGATCGAGCTGATCAAAGCCCTGGAGCCACCGCTGCCACGCATCCAGGCAGACGTGGCGCAACTCGACCGGGTGCTGGATAACCTCCTGCACAATGCCATCCGCCATACCGCCAGCGGTGGGCGCATCCGCCTGCATGCACGGCGGCACGCAGAGCGCATGATCATCAGCGTCGAGGACAATGGCGAGGGCATCGCCTATGGCCAGCAGGGGCGCATCTTCGAACCGTTCGTACAGGTTGGGCGCAAGAAAGGTGGCGCCGGGTTGGGACTGGCGCTGTGCAAGGAGATCGTGCAACTGCACGGCGGGCGCATGGGTGTGTTTTCCCGGCCCGGGCAGGGCACCCAGTTCTATATGGCCTTGCCAGTCTGACCTGGCACACGCTCAAGGCTCATCATCGATCCGCGCCCGCCTTGGTTGCCGGCCACGGGTCACCAGTTCGGCGAATTGCCGGGCATTGAGCGGATGGGCAAACAACCAGCCCTGCCCGTAATTCACCCCCTCGCTGTTGAGCAGCACGGCCTGCGCCTCGCATTCGATGCCCTCGGCAATCACCCGCAGGTGCAGGTCATGGGCCATGCGAATGATGTGCGGCGCCACGCCGCTGCTGGCAGCATCGTGCCCCAAGGCATCGATGAACGCCTTGTCGATCTTGAGGCAGTCCACCGGCAAGGTCTGCAGGTAGGCCAGGCTGCAATAACCCGTGCCAAAGTCGTCGATCAACACTTGATGCCCGACCGCACGCAGGGCCTGGAGGTTATCACGCGCCACCACCACGTCGATCAGCCCGCGCTCGGTGACTTCAAAGGCAATCTGGCTGGCCGCGACGCGATGCAACGCCAGCAGCCGCGCCGCCACCCGGCCTATGCGAGGCACCATCACATCGCAGGCTGCCAGGTTCACCGAAATATAAAGATTGCGATGCGAACGCAGCAACTGGCCCAACTGCTCCAGCACACGCTGCAGCACGAAATCGGTGATCTGCCGTATCTGCCCGGTGTTTTCCGCCAGCGGAATGAACAAATCCGGGCTGGTCAGCGAGCCGTCCGGGCGGCGCCAGCGCACCAGGGCCTCGGCACCGACACAGCGACGGCTGTCGAGCTCGATGATGGGTTGATAGAGCACCTGCAACTCGCCCCGGCGCAGGGCATTCTGCAGTTCGGAACTCATCGAACGCCGCTGCAGAATCAACTGCAGCACCAGCCAGCCGATACAGCAGGCCGCCAGCACACTGCCAGGGAACAGCAGCCAGAGCATGCCGTTCATGCGTAAAGGCAGGCTGGCCCGCGGCGCGATCAGCACCAGCTGGTAGTCCGGCGACTTGGTCGGCATGCGATAGACCAGCCGATCGCGCAGTTCGAACAAAGACTTCTGGCTGGGGGGTGGCCAGCCACTGGTGGGCGGCCACGCCTGGGGCGGGCCCAGCACCGGGATTGCACGGGTGCCGTTATCCAGCACCACCAGCAGGCTGCCGCCCGGTGGCAGGTCAACCACGTCGGTCAGGTGCCCACGCGAGGTGGAAACCAGGAAATTACCCCGCGCCAGCATCAAGGCAGCGAGGTTTTCGTTGGGCTCAGTGGTGGTGTTGAGCCAGTAGCTGTAGGTCGGCCCCTGGATATCCGGCGCACGCGTTGGCACGAAGGCCCTGGCCCCGCCCCGGTTTGAGCAAGCGACATTGGCATCCACATAAGCGGCTTCATAAATGAAGCGCGAACCCAGACCTACTTGCTGCAACACCGAAACCATCGCCGGGCTACAGCCGCGCAGCGACTGCGCCTGCAGTTCGTCAACGCCCTCGCGCAGTTGGCCGAACACCTGCTCCAGGCGGTCAAGAAAGCGCTCGCCCTGGGCGTTCATCTGCGCGCTCTCGCTTTCCTTCATCTGCTGCAGCGCAATACCGATGCTGGCGGTCAGCAATACGGCGGCGCTGGCCAACGCTGCCAGGGAGGCCAGCATCCAGGGGCGGTAAAAAAATTGGCGCAACACAGAAATCAGGGCAGACATGGGCAGCATCCAGTTGATTAACAAGGTATAGCAACTGGAATGAGAATCGGCTCTGCCGTTTGGCGCCCGAATACGATTCGCCTTAGCGCATGCGATTCAGTACCGAAAGCATGGCAGCGGTCTGAGCGTCCGGCATGCCGTCGAAACGCTGCGGGCGGAAATGCATCTGGAAGGCGGCGATCACATGCCGCGTAGCGACATCCAGCTGCCCGGTCTGCTCGATGGCATAGCCGAAGCGCGCCAGTTCCTGCTGGTACCAGCCGATGGTTGGAGGATTGACGTTGAAGTACGCCTGCTGGCGGGCCACGGCATTGGGCTCGGGCCAGACGCCAAGGCCCGCATCCGCCAGGCGCTTCCAAGGGAACAACGGGCCAGGGTCGAGCTTACGCGATGGCGCAATGTCGCTGTGGCCGATGATGTGCCGCGGCTCGATGTTGTTGCGCTTGACGATATCCTTGAGCAAAGCGATCAGCGACTGGATCTGCGCCTCGCTGTAGGGGTACCAGACGCGGCCATTGGCAGTATCGTCGAACCCGGGGTTGACGATCTCGATGCCGATGGAGCTTGAATTCAACCAGGTGCGCCCTTGCCACTGGCTGTCACCGGCATGCCAGGCGCGACGGTTCTCGTCGACCAGCTGGTAGACCGTCCCCGGGCCGTCGCCGATCAGGTAATGCGCGCTGACTTCGCCATGTGTCAGCAATGCCAGCGAACGCTCCAGCGAGGCGTTGGTGTAGTGCAGGACAACGAACTGGATACGGTTGTCCTGGTTGGCGGAAGGGTGGCTGCGGTCGATGCGCAAGCCGGTCGAGCAACCGGCCAGTACCAGCATCAGTAACGCACAAATCAATGTTTTCATGTGGGAAGCCAAGCTAATCGGGCAGTAACGCAATAGGATAACGTAAGCGCGCACAGGCTACCCGTTCAGCTTTGTTCCACGCGATTACGTCCTTGATCCTTGGCCCGATACAACGCAGCGTCGGCGCGCTTGAGCACCTGGTCGCCACGTTCGCCAGAACGGAAAGCGCTCAAGCCGATGGATGTGGTGATGACCACGCGTTCGCCCTTGAAATGGAACGGGCAGGCCTCGATCGCCGCGCGCAGCGTTTCGGCAACCTGGGCTGCGGCTGCCGGGGAAGTCTGCGGCAACAACAGCACGAACTCTTCACCGCCGAAGCGGGCAATGAAATCGCGGACGCGCAGGCGTTTGCGCAACTGATCGGCGACGATCTTAAGTACCTTGTCGCCGGCGAGGTGGCCGTAACTGTCATTGATACGCTTGAAGTGATCCAGATCTAGGATCGCCATGGCCAAGTGACCACCACTTTCCTGCCAGTCGAGCATTTCGCGCTCGACCTGTTCGCTCCAGGCCGCCCGATTGGGGAGCCCTGTCAGCGGGTCGATCAATGCCTTCTGCCGTTGTTCTTCCAGGTGTTCGCGATAGCCAAGGGCTTCCTGTTCCATGCTGGCGACCCGCTCGGCCAGGCCCTGCAGGCGCCCGGCAAGTTCCTGCTCGCGGCGATCGCGCTCGTGCTGGTGCTCGTCCATGGTGCCAAGCAATGTCTCCAGGCGGTTTTCCAGGATGTGCTTGAGGCTGTCCACATCCACCGCGCCCTGAACGCTGCTTTGCAGGCCGCCGACCTGTTCGCGCAGCTGGTTGTCCAGCTCGCGCGCAGCAGAACTGTTGTCGGCATGCCCGGCGCTGGCTTCGTGCAGGTGGCTCTGGAAGCTGTCGAGGCGCTCGTTGAGCTGCTGCAGGTAAGTCTCGAATTCGTGCTGGCCGCTGTCGGTTATCGCCAACATGAGCACGGCCAGGTCGTCGAGAACCGGGATCAATTCATACCAGTTCAGCCCGCGTGCTACCCGCTCGCGCATTTCCTGGGCCTGAGCCTTGTGGCGCTCCGGCAGGCTGAGGTCGTCCAGCAGGCCGATCAGCGTTTGTTCGATGTGTGCGGCAACCTGGCTGTACGGCGGCTCCAGCGCATCGGGAAGGGCGTAGGGGCCGTCTCCTGCGAACACTTCTTCAAGTGTCGCCGGCACCGGGTCCGCCGGCTGCTCCGGCATTTCGGGAGCCTCTGCGGCCTGCGGCTCAGCTTCAGGCTGGACCACCCGCGGTTGTTCAGCGCGGTGTGCCTCTGCAGGCACTTGCGGCTGGGCAACATGCGCAGTTTCCTCAGGCGCTGGGTCAGGCGCAGCAGCCGTCAGAGGTTGCAGCTCGTCTGCATCACGCGGCGGCAAGTCCACCAGCACGGGCCCATCCGGCTGTGGTTGGGCTTCAGGTGGGGCAATTGCAGGCGCTGGTTGCGCAGGCTGAGCGGCCTCATGCTGAGGCTCCTGGTCGCGGTTGCCGAACAGGCGTTGCAGGAAGCCCGGCCGGGCCTCGTCATCCGGTTTGCTCAGCGACGAGAGGGCACGCCCTTGCAAGCCACTGAGTTCACCCAGCAATGGCGGTAACTCGCGTGACTGGGCGACCCCACCATCGAGTTTCTTCGCCAGCTTTTTCAAGGGCCGGGCAACTTCACCCGGCAACGGCAAGCCCTGAAGTTGAGTAACCAGCGCGTTCAGGGCATCGCTGACCTGATTCATGCGGGTTTCACGGCGCTGCTCGGAGTCCAGCACCGCCTTTTCCAGACGCGGAATCAACCCGGCAAGGCCGGCGTCCATGTTGTCGCTGCGAATAACCTCACGCATCTCCTTCATGCACTGGTCGACGACCTTGTCGCTGCCTTCGGCCGCCAGGGTGCTGCGAACCAGGCCACGGCGCAGCAGGTCGAGGCGCGCTTCCCAGCGGCGTTCGAGCTTTTCCTGCTTTTCGATGCTTTTGAGGTATTTTTCTTTCCAGCGCTCGGCTTCTTCGGTCATGCCTGGATCCGCGACGGGTAATGCATCTGTGGGCTGTGTAATTACACACTGTCGGCGCGCCCGGCAAACACTTGAGGGCTTGCCGCGCTTTTGCTGATCTAGCTCAAGACCGGCAGCGTATCCACAGTCAGTGCATCAGGCAATCGGATCTCTACCGCAACGGGAAGGTGATCGGAAATCGGCTGCGCCAGCACCTCGACCCGCTCCAGGGTCAGGCTCGAACTGAGCAGTATGTGGTCCAGGCAGCGCTGCGGACGCCAGCTGGGAAAAGTGGCTTCGACCTGGGGTGCAATCAGGCCGAGATCGCGCAGGGGCGAATGCTCGAGCAGGTCGGTGGCGTGGGTATTCATGTCCCCCATCAGCACCTGGTGGCGGTAACCGCCAATCAGCTCACGGATGTAGCCCAATTGCAGGGCGCGAGTCTTGGCGCCCAGGGCCAGGTGCATCATGACCACGATCAGCGCATCCTCACCCTCGCCAAAACGCACCAGGATCGCACCACGACCGGCCGGGCCGGGCAGCGGGTGATCTTCGAGGCGTTGCGGCTTGAGGCGGCTGAGCACGCCATTGCTGTGCTGGGCAAAACGCCCGAGGTTGCGGTTGAGCTGCTGGTACCAGTAAGGGAAGGAACCTAGCTGGGCCAGATGCTCCACCTGGTTGACGTAGCCTGAGCGCAGGCTACCGCCATCGGCTTCCTGCAGGGCCACCAGGTCGAAGTCGCTGAGCAACTGACCGATTTTCTGCAGGTTGCCGGCCCGCCCGGTATGCGGCAGCAGGTGCTGCCAGCTGCGGGTCAGGTAGTGCCGGTAGCGCTCGGTGCTGATACCGACCTGGATGTTGAAGCTGAGCAGCCGCAGGCGACCATCCTCGGGCAGGCCCGGGGCCTGCAGGTGATGCTCGTTGACCTGCGGCTGGTGCAGGCCAATGCCACGCGCGGTCCTGAAGCGGCGCATGGGGTTCGCCGCTTACTTAGCGGCGCGCTCCTTGGCGATCAGTTGGTCAGCAACATTCAGCACGCCTTCCGGCCCGCCAGCGGTACCCAGGTCGAAGCGGTACTTGCCGTTGACCACCATGCTCGGTACGCCGGTAATCTCGTACTTCTTCGCCAGTTCCTTGGCCTGGTTGACCTGGCCCTTGATGGCGAACGAGTTGAAGGTGGCGAGGAACTTGTCCTTGTCCACGCCTTGGGTGGCGAGGAAGTCGGCCATGTCGTTCGGGTCGGTCAGGCGCTTGCGCTGGTTCTGGATGGCGTCGAAGACGGCTGCATGAACCTTGTGCTCGACGCCCATGGCTTCGAGGGTCAGGAACATCTGGCCGTGGGCGTCCCACGGGCCGCCGAACATGGCAGGTACGCGCTTGAAGTTGACGTCCTTGGGCAGCTTCTCGACCCATGGGTTGATGGTTGGCTCGAAGTGGTAGCAGTGAGGGCAGCCATACCAGAACAGCTCGACCACTTCGATCTTGCCTGGCTGGGATACCGGAACAGGGTTGCTCAGCTCGATGTATTCCTTGCCGGCAGTGGCAGGCTCTGCGGCCTGGACGGCAGTCATACCGAAGACGCTGGCAGCGACCAGCGCGGCGCTGAGAATCAGTTTACGCATGCTTTACTCCTGAGCATTCATTGGTCGCCTCGACGCGACCTGTGCTGTGACCGGTGGCGAAGGGCCCGAGTTCTGTAGTGTAACGGCTGCGGACAGAAAAAAGGGCGGTCCGCGCCGCCCTTTCATCTTTAGCGTTACAGCATTAACCGAATGTTAATGCAGGCCCTGGATGTAGCTGGCCAAGGCTTCGATCTCATGATTGCTCAGCTTGCCAGCGATGGTGCGCATGGTCATCGCGTCGCCGTCGTTGGTGCGGTTGCCTTCACGGAAGTCGGTGAGCTGCTTGGCCACGTACTGCGAATGCTGGCCGCCCAGGTGCGGGAAGCCGGCGAGGGCGATTCCTGCGCCGTTCGGCGAGTGGCAACCGGTACAGGCAGGCATGCCTTTCTCAAGATTGCCGCCATTGAACAGCGCGCGCCCACGTTCGACCAGCGCGGGATCGGCGGCACCGACGCTGCCCTTCTGGCTGGAGAACCAGGCAGCGATGTCGGCCAGGTCCTGGTCACTGAAGTTGGCCAGCATGCCGGTCATTTCCAGCACGGTACGCTTGCCCGACTTGATGTCGTGCAGTTGTTTTTCCAGATAGCGCTGGCCCTGGCCAGCCAGTTTCGGGAAGTTCGGCGCCAGGCTGTTGCCGTCAGGGTTGTGGCAGGCACCACAGACGGCTGTCTTGGCCTGGCCGGCGGCGGCATCGCCTTTGATGGGTTCCGCAGCAGTGGCCGCACCTGCCACACCCAGGGTCAACAGCAGACTCACGACTAGTTTGTTCATCAGCTAATCCAACACGGCTAAGGGTGAAATGTTATGTATCGGGACTGCCGCTCATCCAAAGGATGACCAAACGGTAGTCCTCGGCACTGCAGTCCATGCACAATCCACGCGGCGGCATAGCCTTGAAACCCTGGGTAACATGCACCACCAGTTGCTCCATGCCTTGCGCCAGCCTTGGCTCCCAAGCTGCCGGGTCACCCTTCCTGGGTGCCTGTGGCAACTGCCCGGCGTGACAGGCCGCACACGTGCGGTTGTACAACGCCTCGGGATCCTGTGTAGCCTGTGCGCTGAAAAACGGCAGGAACATACCGACAGCTAGCAGCCATTTCGCCGAGCGAAACGACCTGACAGGGTTGGGGGACGCGCTGCGTTCTGATGCGCGAGCTATTGTTCGACACCCCATGCCCATTCCCCTTCGCTGGGAGAATGAGCACACAAAAACTGGGGCATTATATACTTCCGCCATCCAAACGGAAACGACACCGCTTGCCGGCCTAGGCTTTGGCAACACCCACATCGGATATCCCATGCAAGTCAAGAACCCCATCCTCGGCCTCTGCCAGAAAGCCAAATTCGCACTCAGCGCTGCCAAGGTCGAACAATGCCCGGACGACCAGGGTTACGAGGTGGCTTTCGCCGGCCGTTCCAACGCCGGCAAATCCAGCGCCCTCAATACCCTGACTCATGCCAGCCTGGCGCGTACCTCGAAGACTCCAGGGCGCACCCAGCTGTTGAATTTCTTCAGTCTGGACGATGAACGGCGTTTGGTCGACCTGCCGGGCTACGGATATGCAAAAGTCCCGATTCCGCTCAAGCAGCACTGGCAAAAGCACCTGGAGGCCTATCTGGGCAGCCGTGATTGCCTGAAGGGCATCATCTTGATGATGGATGTGCGTCACCCGATGACCGACTTCGACAAGATGATGCTCGACTGGGCCAGAGCCAGCGGCATGCCGATGCATATCCTGCTGACCAAAGCCGACAAACTCACCCACGGCGCAGGCAAGAACACCTTGCTCAAGGTGCAGTCGGAAATCCGCAAAGGCTGGGGCGACACGGCCACCATCCAGCTGTTCTCGGCGCCCAAGCGCCTGGGCCTGGAGGAGGCTTACCGGGTGCTGGCCGACTGGATGGAACTGGAAGACAAGCCAGCTGTTTGATGGCAGTTCACTGATCCTGTGGGAGCGGGCGAGCCCGCGAACCTGGGCGAAGCCCAGGCCAGACAGCGCGCTGGATTTTTCGCGGGCACGCCCGCTCCCACAGTGTTATCCGCCAGCTGCAAGTCAAATTCCGGGCAAAAAAAACCCCGGACTTCGTATGGGGAGGGGGAAGTTCGGGGTTCAAGTCTGGACCGCTAGGGCGGGGTCCAGGTATCTGCCAACACTTAACACAACATAGGAGCATCGAAAGGCTTCACCAGCCATTCAGTTACTCTGAGTTCCGCTTCACTGGTTTAGTTCCGGAGCGCTCAAAACTATTTGCGATAGTTTCATGAAACTGCCGAACTAATGGCATCGAGCCATGCCAGGATCCGCGTCGCTACGTCGCAGATCCTACACACCTTTCCCGCCTCAATCAGTGAGCTTCGTCCCAATTCGAACCAACACCTGCCTCGACCACCAGCGGGACATCCAGCTGCGCGGCACTGCTCATGTGCGTGCGAATTTCATCCTTCACCTGCTCGACCAGGTCCTCACGCACCTCCAGCATCAGTTCGTCGTGCACCTGCAGGATCACCCGTGCGTCCAGGCCGCTCTCGCTCAGCCAGTTGTCGACGTTGACCATCGCACGCTTGATGATGTCGGCGGCAGTGCCCTGCATCGGCGCGTTGATCGCCGTGCGCTCGGCGCCCTTGCGCAGGGCCGGGTTCTTGGCGTTGATGTCTGGGAGGTACAGGCGTCGGCCAAACAGGGTTTCAACGAAACCTTGTTCTGCGGCCTGGGCGCGGGTGCGCTCCATGTAGGCCAGCACGCCCGGGTAGCGGGCGAAGTAGCGGTCGATATAGTCCTGCGACTGCTTGCGGTCGACACCAATCTGCTTGGCCAGGCCAAACGCGCTCATGCCGTAGATCAAGCCGAAGTTGATGGCCTTGGCACTGCGCCGCTGGTCGGTGGTGACGTCTTCCAGCGCCACGCCGAACACTTCCGCCGCCGTTGCGCGGTGCACGTCCAGATCGTTGCGGAAGGCATGCAGCAAGCCTTCGTCCTTGGCCAGGTGAGCCATGATGCGCAGTTCGATCTGCGAATAGTCCGCCGCCAGCAGCTTGTAGCCGGGGCTGGCAACGAAGGCCTGACGAATGCGCCGGCCCTCGGCGGTGCGGATCGGGATGTTCTGCAGGTTCGGGTCGCTGGATGACAAGCGTCCGGTGGCGGCAACGGCCTGCTGGTAGGAGGTGTGGATACGCCCCGTGCGCGGGTTGATCTGCCCCGGCAGCTTGTCGGTATAGGTGCTCTTGAGCTTGCTCAGGCTGCGGTACTGCATCAGCACTTCAGGCAGCGGGTAGCCTTGTTCGGCCAGTTCGTCGAGCACCGCTTCGGCGGTGGAGGGCTGGCCCTTGGCGGTCTTGCTCAGTACCGGCATGCCCAGTTTGTCGTAGAGGATCGCGCCCAGCTGCTTGGGCGAGCCAAGGTTGAATTCCTCGCCGGCCAGGGCGTAGGCGCGCTGCTCCAGCTCAGCCATCTTCACGCCCAGCTCGCCGCTCTGAACCTGCAACAGCGCGGCATCGACCAGCGCGCCCTGGCGCTCGATCTTGGCCAGCACCGGCACCAGCGGCATCTCGATGTCCATCAGCACCGGCTGCACGCTCGGCGTCTGCGCCAGGCGCGCCTGCAGTGCATGGTGCAGGCGCAGGGTGATATCGGCATCTTCGGCCGCGTAGGGGCCGGCCTTGTCCAGGTTGATCTGGTTGAAAGTCAGTTGCTTGGCGCCTTTGCCGGCGATGTCTTCGAAGGCAATGGTGGTGTGGTCGAGATACTTCAGTGCCAGGCTGTCCATGTCATGGCGGGTGGCGGTGGAGTTGAGCACGTATGACTCGAGCATGGTGTCGTAGGCCACACCGCGCATCTCGATGGCTGGCGAGCTGTTGGCGAGGATGTTGATGTCGTACTTCGCGTTCTGCCCGACCTTGGCCTTGGCCGGGTCTTCCAGCAGGGGTTTCAACGCCAGCAGCACAGCCTCGCGGTCCAGCTGGGCCGGAGCGCCTTCATAGTCATGGGCCAGCGGCACATAGGCCGCTTCATGAGGCTCGACCGCGAACGACACACCAACCAGCTGGGCCTGCTGGGCGTCCAGGCTGGTGGTTTCGGTATCGAAGGCGAACAACGGTGCCTGGCGCAGCTTCTCCAGCCAGACGTCGAAGCGCGCTTGATCGAGAATAGTCTCGTACTTGGGCTCGACCGTGGCAGCCGGCGCTTCGATCACGGCCACGGGTTCGCCGGTCCTGACCGCATCGCGCTGGACCTCGGCAATCCAGCTCTTGAACTCCATCTCGGTGTAGAGCGCCAGCAGGGCCTCGCGGTCAGGCTCGCCACAGACCAGCGCCTCGACCTCCACCTCCAGCGGCACATCGCACTTGATGGTGGCCAGCTCATAGGACAGGAATGCCGCGTCGCGATGCTCCTCGAGCTTGGCGGGCAAGGTCTTGGCGCCGCGGATGGCCAGCGTCGGGACCTTGTCGAGGTTGGCATACAGGTCGCTGAGGCCACCGCCGATACCGGTCAACAGGCCGACGGCGGTCTTTTCACCCACGCCTGGCACGCCAGGGATGTTGTCGACCTTGTCACCCATCAGGGCAAGAAAGTCGATGATGTGCTCCGGGCCAACGCCGAACTTTTCGTGCACGCCGGCCACGTCAAGCACACTGCCGGTCATGGTGTTGACCAGGGTCACGTGGCCGTCCACCAGTTGCGCCATGTCCTTGTCGCCGGTCGAGATGATGACCGGACGGCCCTGGGTCGCGCTGCTGCGGGCGAGTGTGCCGATCACGTCATCGGCCTCGACGCCTTCGACGCACAGCAAGGGGTAGCCCAGTGCCCGGACGCTGGCGTGCAGCGGCTCGACCTGCACCCGCAGGTCGTCGGGCATGCTCGGGCGGTTGGCCTTGTACTCGGCGAACATGGCATCGCGGAAGGTCCCACCTTTGGCGTCGAAAACCACGGCAAACAGGCTGTCAGGGTATTGCTTGCGCAGGCTCTTGAGCATGTTAAGCACACCCTTGACCGCGCCGGTCGGCATGCCCTTGGACGTGGTCAGCGGCGGCAGCGCATGGAAGGCGCGGTACAGGTAGGAGGAACCGTCCACCAGGACGAGGGGCGCTTGGCTCATGAGCAGAATCAACCTTTTCGGCGGGTCCGGAGCTAGAATAGCCGGATCAATGACGACAAAGGGACTAGGTTATCATGCGTACACTCAATCGCCTGTTACTGCTCGGCCTGTTGGCAACCATGCCGGTCGTCACCCTGGCGGCGGAAGACGCCCCCTCGGCCGATCCCGAGGTGACCATTCGCACGGAAGGCGATAAAACCATCCAGGAATACCGGCAAAACGGCTTCCTGTATGCAATCAAGATCACGCCGAAAAACGGCAAGCCGTATTTCCTGGTACGCGCCGATGGCACCGATGCCAATTTCATTCGTTCCGACCAGCCGGACATGCTGATCCCGTCCTGGAAGATCTTCGAGTGGTAATCTGACGCGCGCACCGTTCACATCAACCCGGCACTTCCCGGCGGAAGTGCCCGTATGGGCTTTTTTTCATCATGTCAGTCTTCACCCCCGTGACCCGGCCTGAGCTGGAAACCTTTCTGGCACCGTACGCGCTGGGCCGTCTGCTCGACTTCCAGGGCATTGCCGCCGGTACCGAGAACAGCAACTTCTTCGTCAGCCTCGAACAGGGTGAGTTCGTCCTGACGCTGGTCGAGCGCGGCCCGGTCGAGGACATGCCGTTCTTCATTGAACTGCTGGACGTGCTGCACGGTGCCGACATGCCGGTGCCCTACGCCCTGCGTGACCATGACGGCAATGCCCTGCGTGAACTGTGCGGCAAGCCGGCCTTGCTGCAACCGCGGCTTTCGGGCAAACACATCAAGGCACCGAACGCCCAGCACTGCGCCCAGGTGGGTGAATTGCTCGCGCACATTCACCTGGCCACCCGCGAACGCATCATCGAGCGCCGCACCGACCGCGGCCTGGACTGGATGCTGGCGTCCGGTGCCGAGCTGCTGCCGCGCCTGAGCGCCGAACAGGCGGCACTGTTGCAGCCTGCACTGGATGAGATCACCGCGCACAAGGCGCAGATCCTGGCCTTGCCACGGGCCAACCTGCATGCTGACCTGTTCCGCGACAACGTGATGTTCGAAGGCACCCACCTGACCGGTGTGATCGACTTCTACAACGCCTGTTCCGGGCCGATGCTGTATGACATCGCCATCACCGTGAACGACTGGTGCCTGGATGAACACGGGGCAATCGATGTGCCGCGCGCCCAGGCACTGCTGGCGGCCTATGCGACGTTGCGGCCGTTTACCGCTGCCGAAGCCGAACTGTGGCCAGAAATGTTGCGGGTAGGCTGCGTGCGCTTCTGGCTGTCGCGCCTGATTGCGGCGGAATCGTTTGCCGGGATGGATGTGATGATCCACGACCCGAGCGAGTTCGAGGTGCGCCTGGCACAGCGCCAGCAAGTGGCTTTGCACCTGCCGTTCGCCCTCTAGACCGCATCTGCTTCTTCGCGGGTAAACCCGCTCCCACAGGTTTGGTGCACAGGCTTGAAACCTGTGCCGTCTCTGTGGGAGCGGGCGTGCCCGCGAAGAGGCCATAACAGGCTTACAACTGTTCCAGACACCCAGCCAGGTCTGCGCCCAGCTTTTCGAGCAGTCGCTCGTAGCCCTGGGCATCAACCGGGTCATTGCCACCCAATGCATCCAGCTCCGCCAGGCGCACCGGCAGCCCAGCAGTCAACGTCTCGGCCAGACGCGGCCGCAGCGGTGGCTCACTGAACACACAGGTCTTGCCCACTTGTTGCAATCGCTTGCGCATCGCGGCTACATGCTGCGCCCCGGGCTGCACCTCCGACGCCACACTGAACACCCCGGTGTGCTGCAGGCCGTAAGCGGACTCGAAGTAGTCGAACGCTTCGTGGAACACGAAATAGGGCTTGCTGGCGATCCCGGCTACTCGCGCCTTGATCCGCGCATCCAGTGCATCCAGGCGCTCGTTGAAGGCTTTCAGGTTGCTCTGGTAGCGCGCCGCATTGGCCGGATCGGCCGCAGCCAGGTCAGCCGCCATCTTCGCCGCGATCACCCGGGCGTTGACTGAAGAGAGCCACAGGTGCGCATCCAGGGTACCCGGGCGGTGATCGTGGTCGTGATCGTCCTGGTCCGCCTCTTCGTGGGAATGGCTGTCTTCGCCAAAGTGGCGCAGCTTCATGCCTGCAAGCGACTGCACGGCCACTGCCGGCTTGCTGCGGCTACCCAGCACCCGCGGCAGGAAGTTCTCCATGTCAGGCCCGATCCAGTACAGCAGGTCGGCGTCGCCCACCTTGCGCACGTCAGACGGGCGCAAGGCGTAGTGGTGCGGCGAAGCGCCCGGCGGCAGCAGCACGTCCGGGGAGCCCAGACCATCCTGCACGGCGGCGGCGATCTGCTGCAGGGGTTTGATACTGGTCAGCACTCGCACGTCGGCTTGCGCCGAACAGGCGATGAAAGCGACAAAAAGCACAAGGAATCGGGACACGATGAATACTCGACTCGTCAGAAACAGGTAACATAATAACGTCTCCATCCAGAACCGTCGCTGCCCATGTCCATCACGCCGCTGGCTCACCGTCCTCACGATCATTCCCATTGCGTGCACAGCGCCTTGTCCGAAGCCGATGCCTTGTGCACCCGCCAAGGCCTGCGCCTGACCGCACTGCGTCGGCGTGTGCTTGAGCTGGTGTGGCAGAGCCACAAGCCGCTGGGCGCCTACGACATCCTCGCCGTGCTCAGCGAACAGGACGGCCGCCGCGCCGCACCACCCACCGTGTACCGCGCGCTGGACTTTTTGCTGGAAAATGGCCTGGTACACCGCATCGCCTCGCTCAACGCCTTCATCGGCTGCAGCCACCCGGAGCACGCTCACCAGGGCCAGTTCCTGATCTGCCGTGCGTGCCACGTGGCCATCGAGCTGGAGCAGGACAGCATCAGCGACGCCATCATCCACAGCGCGAAGGCCGTGGGCTTCAGCGTCGAAACCCAGACGGTGGAAATCGTCGGCTTGTGCGCCAACTGCCGGAGCTCAGCATGAGCGACGCCCTGATCCGCCTCGAGCAGGTCGGTGTCAGCTTTGCCGGCGAGGCCGTGCTCGACAGCATCGACCTCTCGGTGGCGCCCGGCCAGATCGTCACCCTGATCGGCCCTAACGGCGCCGGCAAGACCACCCTGGTGCGCGCCGTCCTCGGCCTGCTCAAGCCGCACCGTGGCAAGGTCTGGCGCAAGCCGAAACTGCGCATTGGCTACATGCCGCAAAAGATCCAGGTAGACGCCACGCTGCCGCTGTCGGTGCTGCGTTTCTTGCGCCTGGTGCCTGGGGTTGACCGTGCGGCTGCCTTGTCGGCCCTGCAGGAAGTGGGCGCCGAGCACGTCATCGACAGCCCGATCCAGACGATTTCCGGCGGTGAGATGCAGCGCGTGCTGCTGGCCCGGGCGCTGCTGCGCGAGCCGCAACTGCTGGTGCTCGATGAGCCCGTGCAGGGGGTGGATGTGGTCGGCCAGACCGAGTTGTACAACCTGATCACCCGCCTGCGCGACCGCCACGGCTGCGGCGTATTGATGGTCTCCCATGACCTGCACCTGGTCATGAGCGCCACCGACCAGGTGGTCTGCCTGAACCGCCACGTGTGCTGCTCGGGCCACCCCGAGCAGGTCAGCAACGATCCCGCCTTTGTCGAACTGTTCGGCCAGAACGCCCCGAGCCTGGCTGTCTACCACCACCATCACGACCACAGCCACGACCTGCACGGTTCGGTCGTCACCCCTGGCACCCATGTTCACGGAGAGCACTGCAAGCATGGCTGATTTTCTTCTTTACGCCTTGCTTGCGGGTCTTGCCCTGGCAGTGGTAGCGGGCCCGCTTGGCTCGTTCGTGGTGTGGCGGCGCATGGCCTACTTCGGCGACACCCTGTCGCATGCCGCGCTGCTGGGCGTGGCCATGGGCTTCGTGCTGGATATCAGTCCGGCCCTGGCGGTGACCGTGGGATGCCTGTTGCTGGCGATCCTGCTGGTGACCCTGCAGCAACGCCAGCCGCTGGCCTCCGACACTCTGCTCGGCATCCTCGCCCCCAGCACCCTGTCGCTGGGCCTGGTGGTGCTGAGTTTCATGCACGACGTGCGCATCGACCTGATGGCCTACCTGTTCGGTGACCTGCTGGCCATCAGCACCACCGACCTCGCCTGGATCCTCGGCGGTAGCGCGTTGGTCCTGCTGCTGCTTGCCGCGCTGTGGCGGCCGTTGCTGGCGATCACTGTCCACGAAGAACTGGCCATGGTCGAAGGCCTGCCAGTGGCCGGCCTGCGCATGGCCCTGATGCTGCTGATCGCCGTGGTCATTGCCGTGGCGATGAAGATTGTCGGCGTACTACTGATCACCTCGCTGCTGATCATTCCCGCCGCTGCGGCACAGCGTCACGCCCGCTCGCCAGAACAGATGGCGCTGGCCGCAACATTGATCGGCATTACCTCGGTGTGCGGTGGCCTGGCCATGTCCTGGTTCAAGGACACCCCGGCCGGGCCATCGATCGTGGTCTGCGCGGCGGTGCTATTCTTGCTGAGCCTGGCACTGCCAAAACGCTGAAAAACAGGGTGCACGCCGGTGCGCCCTGCAACCTTTTCGCGGGTAAAGGGTCTGTAAGAGTTATTTTCGAGCGTGCGCACCTGGGTGTAGACTTGCTCGCTTTTTGCGCAAATAGAGAGCCGCAGGAATGAAGCCGTTCGCATCCCGTTATCTGCTTGTCGCCGCGTTTTCCCTGTTGTTGGCCGCTTGCTCCAGCACACCGGTGGAGCAAGCCAACGCACCTGCCCAAGCCGATGCCTGGCAGCAGCTGCAACAGAGCATCACCAGCAACGAGCTGGCCACCGCCGAAGACCAGCTGGCTGCCCTGCAGGCGCAGTCACCGGATGACGCTCGCCTGGAGCAGAACCAGCGCCAGCTGGCCGAGGCCTACCTGAAACGCAGCCAGATCGTCCTGCAAAAGGGCGACGTCAATGCCGCTGCCACCGCACTGGCTCGCGCCAGGGCGCTGATGCCGCAGGCACCGGCCTTGACCGGTGGCGATGCCGTGGCCCAGGCCCGCAAGGCCGAGCTGGAGAAAGCCGAAGCCGCCTTGAAGGCTGCCGAGGCCAAGCCTCAGGCGCGGGTGATCGACCCGACGGCGCCGAGCACCGTGATCGCGCTGAAGACTACCGACATCAATGCGATGCGCCGCCAGCTCGACGAAATTGCCAAGGACGTGGTCAATTACCAGTGCGAAGTGGTGTTCCAGGTGCCGCGCACCCAAGATGCGCCCTGGCTCAAGAATCTGCTTGAGAAGCGCGTTCACAAGATCGACAGCGCGTTCAAGCTGAAACAGAAGCATGAGATTCAGCGGTCCATGCCAGCGCAGGTGGTACTGGTCCCGCATCAGCGCTAAACCTCCAGCACCCTGTCGCCGGCAAGGCGACAGGGTACAAGGCAACCGTTAGGCCGGCACCGCCTCGGCAGCTGCTTCCCGCTCCCACACCCGATGCCCCTCAACCGCTTTTACAAAGGCATCCACGGCGCTCTGCTCATCCCCCAGCAGCAGCCCCCTGTCTTCCTTGAGCTCCAGGCTGTGCGCCAAGTCCTTGGTCAACACCATCGCCTTCAGATGCTTGTAGCCTTCCAGCAAGAAGTGCTTCGCCAGCCCGCTTGAAGCCAGGGCCTTGTCTACCCCCTTGGGTACGACAACACCGTCGAACATGATCGACGGCATCCCCTCCATCGATGCCCCTACAGCCAGTGCCTTGCCATCCGCCGCCTTCACGGGCGCCGAAGTCGGCCCCAGAAGCATTGGCCTGGCACTCTTGGCTTCCAGCGCCTTGACCAGCTTGTCGACGCTTGAGCCGTCCACGCCGTCGGCGACCAGCACCGCGATCTTGCGCCCCTTGATGCCGACTACACCTGGATGGTTCATCTGGCTCAAGGCTGGCGACTTCGCCAGTTGGCTAGCCTTGACCTGTACCGTACCGGCTTTAGGCGCCGGCAAGCCAAGGTTGGCAGCGACGGCGGCGGCCAGCTTGAGGTCGATGTTGGCCAGGATCTCATTCACCTGGCGCGCACGAATGTGCTCCCGCTCGACCTTGCCCAGCTCAAAGCTGTAGGCCTTGATGATGTGCTGTTGCTCGGTCGGGCTCATGCTCTGGAAGAACAACCGTGCCTGGGAGAAGTGGTCGCCGAACGACTCGCTGCGCTGGCGGATCTTGTGCGCGTCGATGCGCTCATGATAACTCTCGAAACCTCCATCCTGAGCCGCCGGAGGCGTCTCTTTCGGCCAGCCGCCGTCGATCGAATTAGGCTCATAGGAAGCCCTGCCTTTGTGCACCACATGCTGATGCAGCGCATCGCGCTGGTTGTTGTGGTTCGGCGCAATGGGCTGGTTGATCGGGATCTGGTGGAAATTCGGTCCGCCAAGACGGCTGATCTGGGTATCGGTATAGGAAAATAGCCGGCCCTGCAGCAATGGATCATTGGTGAAGTCGATCCCCGGCACGATATGCCCAGGGCAGAAAGCGACCTGCTCCACCTCGGCGAAGAAGTTGTCCGGATTGCGGTTGAGCACCATCTTGCCCAGTGGCGTGACCGGCACCAGTTCTTCGGGAATGATCTTGGTCGGGTCGAGCAGGTCGAAGTCGAACTTGTGTTCATCGGCCTCCGGCACGATCTGCACGCCCAGTTCCCATTCCGGATAATCGCCCGTCTCGATGGCTTCCCACAGGTCCCGGCGCTGGAAGTCGGTGTCTTTGCCTGCGAGTTTCTGAGCCTCGTCCCACAAGAGGGAGTGCACGCCCTGGCGTGGTTTCCAGTGGAACTTGACGAAACTCGCCACACCTTCGGCGTTGATCAGGCGGAAGGTATGCACGCCAAAGCCTTCCATCATCCGCAGGCTGCGCGGGATGGCGCGATCGGACATGGCCCAGATGACCATGTGGGCGGATTCGGGCACCAGCGAAACGAAGTCCCAGAAGGTGTCGTGGGCCGAGCCACCGGTGGGGATTTCGTTATGCGGCTCCGGCTTCACCGCGTGGACGAAGTCCGGGAACTTGATGGCGTCCTGGATGAAGAAGACCGGCATGTTGTTACCCACCAGGTCGAAGTTGCCTTCATCCGTATAGAACTTCACGGCGAAACCGCGTACGTCGCGCACCGTGTCGCCGGAACCGCGTGGGCCTTGCACCGTGGAGAAACGCACGAACACCGGAGTGATTTTCTCAGGGTCCTGCAGGAAACCCGCCTTGGTCAGCTCGGCATGGTTGCCATAGCTCTGGAAATAGCCATGGGCGCCCGTGCCCCGGGCGTGCACGATACGCTCCGGAATGCGCTCGTGGTCGAAATGGGTGATCTTCTCGCGCATGATGAAGTCTTCAAGCAGCGAGGGGCCACGCGGCCCGGCCTTGAGCGTGTTCTGGTTATCGGCGATGCGCACGCCCTGGTTGGTGCGCAGTGCCTGGCCGGTCGCATCGCTGCGATGCTCTTCCAAGGCCTGCAACTTGCGGTTGGTATTGGCACGATCAGGGGTGTCGGTTCCGGCGAGCTGGCTGTGTTTGGGCGAATCCGGTTTCTTGCTAGGCATCACGGCTCTCCATATCGGTCATCAGGCGCGCCCTGTCGGGCTTGTGCAAGTAGTGACCGGAGGGCTTTGCCGAGCGTTCAATCAGAATTACCGGTTGTCGCGATATGCCCGAAGGATTGGTGCATTACGAAATAAATGCTAAGAACAGCTATGGGAAAAGGCTAAAATGCGCGACCCCAGCTAACCGCTGACCCAAATTCCATGCGCCCCACAAGGTTCGCTACGTGATCGAGTTCCAACAGGTACACAAGACCTACCGCGTCGCCGGTAGGGAAATCCCCGCACTGAATCCGACCAGCCTGACCATCGAAGACGGCCAGGTGTTCGGCCTGATCGGCCATTCCGGCGCAGGCAAGAGCACCATGCTGCGCCTGATCAACCGCCTCGAAGAGCCTTCCGGCGGCACGATCATCGTCGACGGCGAAGACGTCACCGCGTTCAACGCCAGCCAGCTGCGCGGCTTCCGCCAGCAGGTCGGGATGATTTTCCAGCACTTCAACTTGCTGGCGTCCAAGACAGTCGCCGACAACGTCGCGCTGCCGCTGACTCTGGCCGGCGAGCTGTCGCGCAGCGAGATCGACAAGCGTGTCACCGAGCTGCTGGCCCGTGTAGGCCTTGCGGACCACGCGAAGAAATACCCCGCCCAGCTGTCTGGCGGCCAGAAGCAGCGCGTCGGTATCGCCCGGGCCCTGTCGACCAACCCGAAGATCCTGCTGTGCGACGAAGCCACCAGCGCCCTCGACCCTCAGACTACCGCTTCGGTGCTGCAACTACTGGCCGAGATCAACCGTGAGCTGAAGCTGACCATCGTGCTGATCACCCACGAAATGGACGTGATTCGCCGGGTCTGCGACCGCGTGGCAGTGATGGACGCCGGCCAGATCGTCGAGCAAGGCCCGGTAGCCGAGGTGTTCCTGCACCCGCAGCACCCGACCACCAAGCGCTTTGTCCAGGAAGACGAACAGGTCGATGAGAACGAGCAACGCGACGACTTCGCCCACGTGCCGGGGCGCATCGTGCGCCTGACCTTCCAAGGCGACGCCACTTATGCGCCGCTGCTGGGCACCGTGGCCCGCGAGACCGGTGTGGACTACAGCATCCTTGCCGGGCGTATCGACCGCATCAAGGACATTCCCTATGGCCAGCTGACCTTAGCCCTGATGGGTGGCGACATGGAGGCGGCGTTCGCCCGCTTCACCGCAGCTGACGTACATATGGAGGTACTGCGTTGATGGATATCCTGAACTACTTCGCCAATGTCGACTGGGTCGAGATCTGGCAGGCGACCAACGACACTCTGGTCATGATGTTCACCTCGCTGCTGTTCATCGTGCTGCTGGGGCTGCCCCTGGGCGTGGTACTGTTCCTGTTCAGCCCGCGGCAGATGTTCGAGCACACCAAGTTCTATGCGGTGCTGGCAACTCTCGTGAACATCGTGCGCTCGGTGCCATTCATCATTCTGCTGATCGTGATGATCCCGCTGACGGTGCTGGTCACCGGCACCTCGCTGGGTGTCGCAGGCGCCATACCGCCGTTGGTGGTGGGTACCACGCCGTTCTTCGCGCGCCTGGTGGAAACCGCCCTGCGTGAAGTGGACCGCGGTATCATCGAGGCCACCCAGTCGATGGGCGCCACCACCCGCCAGATCATCTTCAAGGCCATGCTGCCAGAGGCCATGCCGGGCATCATCGCCGCCATCACCGTGACTGCCATCACCCTGGTTTCCTACACCGCCATGGCTGGCGTGGTCGGTGCCGGTGGCCTGGGCGACCTGTCGATCCGCTTCGGCTACCAACGCTTCCAGACCGACGTGATGATCGTAACCGTCGTGCTGCTGGTGATCCTGGTCCAGGCGCTACAAATGATCGGCGACAAACTGGTCGTGCATTTTTCCCGTAAGTAACCCCAATGGGGTCGGCACGGCCGACCCGTTCGGGGGCCGTCGCGGCCCTCACAAGGAGTGATTCATGAAGAAGCTGCTTGCTGTTGTCGCCGCGGTCGCGGCCTTCTCGGCCAACGCCGCGGAAACCCTCACCGTCGCCGCCACCCCGGTGCCACACGCCGAGATCCTCAACTTCGTCAAACCTCAGCTGGCGAAAGAGGGCGTGGAGCTGAAGGTCAAGGAATTCACCGACTACATCCAGCCAAACGTGCAGGTCGCTGAAAAGCGCCTGGACGCCAACTTCTTCCAGCACCAGCCGTACCTGGATGAGTTCAACAAGGCCAAGGGCACCCACCTGGTCAGCGTTGCCGGTGTGCACATCGAGCCGCTGGGCGTGTACTCGGCCAAAATCAAGAAGCTCGACGAGCTGTCCTCCGGCGCCACCGTGGTCATCCCCAACGATGCCACCAACGGCGGCCGCGCCCTGCTGCTGCTGGACAAGGCTGGGGTGATCAAGCTGAAGGACAACAGCAACATCCTGTCGACCGTGAAGGACGTTGCCGAAAACCCGAAAAGCGTAAAATTCCGTGAGCTGGAAGCGGCCACCATCCCGCGCGTGCTGACCCAGGTCGATATCGCCCTGATCAACACCAACTATGCGCTGGAAGCCAAGCTGAACCCGGAGAAAGACGCCCTGGCCATCGAAGGCAAGGACTCGCCGTACGTGAACATCCTGGTTGCCCGCCCGGACAACAAGGACTCGGACGCGATGAAGAAGCTGGCTGCTGCACTGCACTCGCCTGAGGTGAAGCAGTTCATCAACGAGAAGTACAAAGGCGCTGTCGTTCCGGCGTTCTGATCTCGCATCCTTGGGGCCGCTTTGCGGCCCTTTCGCGACACAAGGCCGCTCCCACAATGTACGGTGTACGCCGATCCATGTGGGAGCGGCCTTGTGTCGCGAAAGGCCTGCGCAGCAGGCCCAGCAATCTCAATCCCGCTTGACCAGGCCAGGCAACTGCGCCACCAGCTTCTGGTTGTTGAATGGCGCACGAATGAACCCACGCTGACGTCCATCCGGACCAACAACCGCCAGGTTGCCGCTGTGATCCACGGTATACCCCGGCTTGCTGGTATCGGCCGGGATGAACGGAATGCTCAAGGCATTGGCCAGTTTCTGGGTATCTTCGATCGATCCCGCCACGCCGACGAAATCCTTGTCGAAATAGCCCAGGTACTGCTTCAGCTGGTTCGGCGTATCGCGGTTCGGGTCCACGCTCACCAATACCACCTGCAGCCGGTCCACGGCCTCCTTGGGCAGCTCGCTCTTCACCTGGCGCAGCTGGGCCAGGGTGGTCGGGCAGATGTCCGGGCAGTAGGTGTAGCCGAAGAACAGCAGCGACCATTTGCCCTTCAGGTCGTCCAGCTGCACCGGCTGGCCATCCTGGTTGGTCATGGTCACTTCGGCCACCGCGCGGCTCTGCGGCAACAGAATGATGCCGGCGTCGATCAGCTCGGTCGGGTTGAGCTGGCCCCGTTCACTGAGCACCTTGTTGACGGTCAGGCCCATGATCAGGGCGACCAAGGCAACGAGGATGAAGACGGTTTTCTGGGTTCGGGTCATAGATTCAGCAACAGGTAGTGGTCAACGAGCAACGCGATGAACAGCGCGAACAGGTAGCCGATAGAGTACTTGAAGGTACCGATCGCCGCGTGCGGCCGGCTGCCACGGTACAACACCCAGGCCCAATGCAGGAAGCGCAGGCCCAACGCCAAGGCACAGGCCAGGTACAACGGGCCGCTCATGTGGATGGCAAACGGCAGCAGGCTCACCGCCAGCAAAATCAGGCTGTACAGCAGGATATGCAGCTTGGTGTATCGCTCGCCGTGAGTGACCGGCAGCATCGGGATATCGGCCTTGGCGTACTCTTCCTTGCGGTGAATGGCCAGTGCCCAGAAATGCGGTGGCGTCCAGGCGAAGATGATCAGCACCAGCAGCAGCGGCTCGGCGCTGATATGGCCGCTCACTGCGACCCAGCCCAACAGCGGCGGCGCCGCACCGGCCAGGCCGCCAATGACGATATTCTGCGGTGTGGCACGCTTGAGAAAGCCGGTGTAGAGCACCGCATAGCCTAGCAGCGAAGCCAGGGTCAGCCAGGCGGCGAGGGCATTGGTGAACACCAGCAGCAGGGCCAGGCCGAGCAGGGCCAGGGCCAGGGCGAACAGCAACGCCGGCAACGGCTCGACCCGGCCCTGGGCCAGTGGGCGCTTGTGGGTCCGGGCCATCAGCGCATCGATGCGCCGGTCCACCACGTGGTTGACCACTGCCGCGCTGCCCGCGCACAGGGCGATACCGAGGTTGCCGAACAGCAACACGCTCCAACTGACCCCGGCGCGGGTCGCCAGGAACATGCCCGCCAGCGAAGTGATCAGCATCAGCACCACCACCTTGGGCTTGGTCAGCTCCAGGTAATCGCGCCAACTGGCACAACGTCCGCTCAGAAGCGTCGCCACGTATCGCTCCTCATGGGGTGGGTGAGGCTGACCCCGGCCGCAGGCCGCAGGCGCCAACCTTGTTTGACGCCGACGCGGACCTTGTCGACCACGCGGATGCGGTAGTTCACCAGCACCATGCTCAACAGCAGCAGCGCGCCGCCAGCGTTATGCGCGACGGCCACGGCCAGCGGCAGGTGGAACAGCACGTTGCTGATGCCCAGGCCGACCTGCAGCGCGAGCACCAGCAATATCCATCGGGCCAGGCCGGTCAGGCCACAACGGTACAGCTTCCAGCTGAGCACCAGCAGCACGCAGGTCACCAGCAGTGCACCCAGGCGGTGGCTGATGTGAATGGCCGTGCGCGCATCGCTATCCAGTTGCCCGCCGAGGTAATTGGGGCCGACATGCTGGGTGAGGTGGAAACCATTGCTGAAGTCCGCTGCCGGCCACCACTGGCCATGGCAAGTCGGCAGGTCAATGCAGGCGACCGCCGCGTAATTGGAGCTGACCCAGCCGCCCAGGGCGATCTGGCCTATCACCACCAGCAGGGCCAACGCGGCTATCCGTCGAAGACTGAGTGGCAATTTCGGCAAGGGCGCAAAGGCCCGAGATAGACGCAGCGATAGCAGGAACAGCAGGCTCAGGGTGGTAAAGCCGCCCAGCAGGTGCGCGGTGACCACTTGCGGCCACAACTTGAGGGTGACGGTCCACATGCCGAACGCCGCCTGCGCCAGCACCACGCCCAGCAACAACAATGGCAGGCGATGAGGCTGGCCATCGCGGGCATGCCGGCGCAGCGCTTGCAGGGCAAGCAGCGCGATCACCACGGCGAGCGTGCCGGCAAAGTAGCGATGGACCATCTCGGCCCAGCCCTTGGCCTCTTCCACGGGGTGGTCGGGAAAGTGCAGTTCGGCATGAGCCAGCTGCGCTTCACTGTTGGGCACGCTGATGAAGCCATAGCAGCCAGGCCAGTCGGGGCAGCCGAGGCCGGCGTGGGTCAGACGGGTGTAGGCACCGAGCAGCACGACCAACAGTGCCAGCAGGGTGGCGAACACAGCGAGGCGGAATCCGGGTCTGGCCATGGCAAGCTCCTAGCCGATATTGGACAGCTTGAGCAGGTGACGCAGGTCGTCGAGCACGTGCTTGCCGTTGACCGTGCCGTCGTAGCGCAGCACCAGGTTGCCGTGCGGGTCGACAATCCACAGTTGCGGGCCGCTTTCACCGACCTTTTGCAGATAGCGCGGGGCATCCAGTGGATAGCGTTGCAGCTGTGGATATTCACGCCCCAGCAGCGCCTGATAGTCGCTGGGCAATGGCTGGGCGGCGGCCAAGGCATGGCTGGCCCGGCCGGCGTCGCGGCCCAGGCCGACCTGGATCTGCCGCACCAGGTACACCAGGCGTTGGCAATCTTCAGCGCAAGCATCGGGCGCAGTCACCAGCAGTTGCCAACGCGGGTCCTCACCTGCAATGCCGATATCGGCGCGGCTCTCGCCATTGCCGATCATCGCGCCGTGGTAGCTGCGGCCTTCCGGCACCCAGAACCGGAGTTTGTACATGCAGGTGGCCAGGATCATTGGCCCGAGCACCACCAGCAGGATCAAGATCAGCTGTAAACGCCCGCGGGCTCTGGGCTTGCTACGTTCAGGCAGGTCCAGTGGAGTGGCGGTGGCCATGCTGTTTCTCCTTGTTGTTGTGCCAGCCGAAATAGAGGTAGAGGAGCACCAGAGCAATGGCCAGTGCGAACCACTGCACGGCGTAACCGAGGTGTTTTTCCGGGCCCATGGCGACAATCGGCCAGTCCAGCCGATACGCAGCCGGGCCGGGTTCCAGGCGTAACTCATGGGCAAAGCCTTCGCGATCGAGCTGCTGCCACACTTGAGCCGCGTCGATTGCATTGAGCAGGTGCGGCCATTGCCCCCCGACGGGGTCGGGGTGGAGCTGGAAACTGCTGCCTGGCGCCACATACACCGACGCGTTCAGCGCCAAGGTCTGCTCGGGGGTGTCGAAATGCACCGGCACGCGACGGTCCGGCCATGGCAACCAGCCACGGTTGACCAGCAGCCACAGACCACTGGCCTGGTCATGGAAAGGTTGCAACAGCTCGACGCCGGCCTGGCCGTCACGCATGCGGTTGTCCAGCAGCACGCTGTGCCCGGCGTCAAAACGGCCGTAGAGGTGGACCCGGCGGTAGGCTGGATCAAGCGTCTGCAACAACTGGGTGGTGGCCAGCGGGGCATCGACCTCACGCTGGGCATAGACCTCCAGCAGGACGCGCTTCTCTTCCGCCCGGCCAAGCTGCCAGCAGCCAAGCGCGATCAACCCCGGCAGCAGCGCGAGCACTACCAAGGTCGGTATCCAGCCTGGGCGGAACCGCCTCATCGCAGCCTCGCCGGGCCAATCGCTATACTTATCCACATCACCGCATCCCCCCGGAGTATCGCCATGCTCAAGGCCGCGATTGTCCTGATGCTGTTGGCCACGGTCGCCAGCCTGTTCAGTGGCCTGGTGTTTCTGGTCAAGGACGATGAAAACTCGACCCGCCTGCTGAAAGCCCTGACCGTGCGTGTCACCCTGGCGGCGCTGACCGTCGGCCTGGTCGCCTGGGGTTTCATCAGTGGTCAGCTGGTTTCCCACGCCCCTTTCTGAAATTTTCATCTGACCCAGTGGGAGCGGGCATGCCCGCGAATGCAATGTTGAATGTGCCGACGCATTCGCGGGCATGCCCGCTCCCACAGGGTTCTGTATTCACAGCACGTATACGAAGATAAATAGCCCCACCCACACCACATCGACGAAGTGCCAGTACCAACTCGCCGCCTCGAAACCGAAGTGTTTCTCGGGGTTGAAGTGCCCGCGCAGAATGCGCACGAACATCACGATCAGGATGATCGTGCCCAAGGTCACGTGGGCCCCGTGGAAACCCGTGAGCATGAAGAACGTCGCGCCATAGATGCCCGAGCCCAGGGTCAGCCCCAGCTTGGTGTAAGCCTCGTGATACTCGTAGGCCTGCAGCGTGATGAAGCTGACACCCAGCAGGATGGTCAGCCCCATCCAGAATTTCAGCGGCCCACGATGGTCACGGCGCAGTGCGTGGTGAGCGAGGGTAATGGTCACGCTGGAGCTGACCAGCAGGATGGTATTGATCAGCGGCAGGTGCCAGGGGTCGATCACTTCCTTGGGCGGCGGGAACAGTTTCGGGTCCGGTGTGTGCAGCAACGGCCAGGCGAACTCGAAGCTCGGCCACAGCATGTGGGCGATGCCCTTGTGCCCCTCACCGCCCAACCAGGGCCCGGCCAGTACACGCACGTAGAACAGCGCGCCGAAGAAGGCCAGGAAGAACATCACTTCCGAGAAGATGAACCAGCTCATGCCCCAGCGGAACGAGCGGTCCAGCTGCGGGCTGTACAGCCCGGCCCGGCTCTCGCGGACCACCGAGCCGAACCAGCCGAACAGCATGTAGGCCAGGAACAGCGCACCGACGAAGAAGATCAGCGGCCCGTGCGACGAGGGATGGCCGGCCTTCATGTCGTTGAACCAGGTGCCAAGCCCGAACACCGTGATGAACATGCCAATGGTGGCGATGATCGGCCATTTGCTCTGCGCCGGAACGTAGTAGTGCTCATGACTTGCCATTGCTGTTCTCCTTCCCTCAGCGGGCGCCCTGGACGTCCTGTACCGCGGCATGGGCGACCGGCGGATGACGTGCAGTGATGTCGAACAAGGTGTAGGCCAGTGTCAGGTGTTTCACGCTGGCCGGCAGGTCGCGGTCGACGATGAAGCGCACCGGCATCTCGATGCGTTCGCCAGGCTGCAGCACCTGCTGGGTGAAGCAGAAGCACTCGGTCTTGTGGAAATACGCCGCGGCCTCGGCCGGGGTGATGCTGGGTATCGCTTGCGCACTCATCGGCCGGTTGGTCGGGTTGTGCGCGATGAAGATCATCTGGTTCACCGCTCCCGGGTTCACCTCGAGCTCGTCAGCGGTGGAGTAGAAGTCCCAGACCATGTCGCTGGCGTTGGTCGATATGAACTGCACCCGCACCGAACGCGTCGGGTCGCTGACCTGGCTGCCCTCGTACTGCCCGCCCGTCTTGCCGTTGATGCCGAAGGCCTTGCACATCACGTCATACATCGGCACCAGGGCAAAGCCGAAGCCGAACATCACCACCGTCAGCAGCAGCAGGCGGGTGACCAGGCGCTTGAGCGACGAGCCCTTCATGGCGGCGCTCCTACTTCACGTCTGGCGGGGTCTGGAAGGTGTGGTATGGCGCTGGCGAGGGGATCGACCATTCCAGGCCCTCGGCGCCATCCCAGGGCTTGGCCGGGGCGGGTGCGCCGCCACGGATGCACTTGATGACGATGAACAGGAACAACAGCTGCGTGGTACCGAACAGGAAGGCGCCGATCGACGACACCATGTTGAAGTCGGCGAACTGCAGGTTGTAGTCGGGGATACGCCGCGGCATGCCGGCCAACCCCACGAAGTGCATGGGGAAGAAGGCCATGTTCATGCCGACGAACGAGAGCCAGAAGTGCAGCTTGCCAAGGGTTTCGTCATACATGTGGCCAGTCCATTTCGGCAGCCAGTAGTAAGCCGAGGCAAAGATGCCGAAAATCGCCCCGGGCACCAGCACATAGTGGAAGTGCGCCACCACGAAATAGGTGTCGTGGTACTGGAAGTCCGCCGGGGCGATGGCCAGCATCAACCCGGAGAAGCCGCCGATGGTGAACAGGATGACGAACGCGATGGCGAACAGCATCGGTGTCTCGAAGCTGAGCGAGCCCTCCCACATGGTGCTGACCCAGTTGAACACCTTCACCCCGGTGGGCACGGCGATGAGCATGGTGGCGTACATGAAAAACAGCTCGCCGACCACCGGGATGCCGACCACGAACATGTGGTGGGCCCAGACGATGAACGACAGGAAGGCAATCGCGCCGGTGGCATAGACCATCGAGGTGTAGCCGAACAGTGGCTTGCGCGAGAACGCCGGGATGATCGAGCTGACCGCACCGAACGCCGGGAGGATCATGATGTACACCTCGGGGTGGCCGAAGAACCAGAACACATGCTGGAACAGCACCGGGTCACCGCCACCGGCGGCGCTGAAGAAGCTGGTGCCGAAATGGATGTCCATCAGCATCATGGTCACTACACCGGCCAGCACCGGCATCACCGCGATCAGCAGGAATGCGGTGATCAGCCAGGTCCAGACGAATAGCGGCATTTTCATCAGGGTCATGCCCGGGGCACGCAGGTTGAGGATGGTGGCGATCACGTTGATCGCGCCCATGATCGAGCTGATACCCATCAGGTGGATGGCAAAGATGAAGAAGGTGACGCTGGCCGGCGCATAAGTGGTCGACAGTGGGGCGTAGAAGGTCCAGCCGAAGTTCGGCCCGCCGCCCGGGCTGAACAGGGTCGAGACCAGCAACAAGAAGGCCGCTGGCAACAGCCAGAAGCTGAAGTTATTCATGCGCGGCAGGGCCATGTCTGGCGCGCCGATCATCAGCGGGATCATCCAGTTGGCCAGGCCGACAAACGCCGGCATCACCGCGCCGAAGACCATGATCAGGCCATGCATGGTAGTCATCTGGTTGAAGAACGCCGGCTCGACGATCTGCAACCCGGGCTGGAACAGCTCGGCGCGAATCACCATGGCGAACGAGCCGCCGAGCAGGAACATCATGAAGGCGAACCACAGGTACATCGTGCCGATGTCTTTGTGGTTGGTGGTCAGCACCCAGCGCATCAGGCCCTTGGCCGGGCCGTGGGCGTGGTCATGGCCGTGGGCGTGGTCGTCGATCACTGCACTCATGTCCTGTCTCCTGCAATCCACTGATTGCCGCGCAAAACCCGGTTCACTTGGCTTCTGCCTGCTTGAGCGTCAGCACGTCCTTCGGCGTGACCATGTCGCCCTTGTTGTTGCCCCAGGCGTTGCGCTCGTAGGTGACCACGGCGGCGATGTCGACTTCCGAGAGCTGCTTGCCGAACGCGGCCATTGCGGTGCCGGGGCGGCCATGGAACACCACGCCCAGATGGTCTTCCTTCGGCCCGGTGGCCACTTTCGATCCCTTGAGCGCCGGGAACATCGGTGGAAGGCCCTGGCCCTCGGCCTGGTGACAGGCCACGCAGGTAGTGTGGTAGACCTTGTCGCCACGCTCGACCAGTTCTTCGAGGGTCCAGTCCTTGCTGGTCAGCTCCTTGAGCTTGGCCGCCTCGGCCTTGCGCTCGCCGAGCCAGGTGTCGTAGTCGGCCTTGGACTTGACCTCGACAACCACCGGCATGAAGCCGTGGTCCTTGCCGCACAGCTCGGTGCACTGGCCGCGATAGATGCCGGGCTTCTCGATACGGGTCCAGGCTTCGTTGACGAAGCCAGGGATGGCGTCGCGCTTGACCGCGAAGGCCGGCACCCACCAGGAGTGGATGACGTCGGCGGCGGTCACCAGGAAGCGCACCTTGGCCCCCACCGGCAGTACCAGCGGCTGGTCGACTTCGAGCAGGTAGTGCTCGTCTTTGGGTGCCGTGTTGTGGATCTGATCAGCAGGCGTGGCCAGGTTGCTGAAGAATTCCACGTCCTGGCCCAGATATTTGTAATGCCACTTCCACTGGTAGCCGGTGACCTGGATGTCGATGTCCGACTCGCTGGCGTCGTAAATGTCGATCAGGGTCTTGGTGGCCGGAATGGCCATGGCTACCAGAATCAGGAAGGGGACGATGGTCCAGAGGATCTCTACCCAGGTGTGCTCGTGGAAATGCGCTGGCTGCTGGCCGGTGGAGCGGCGGTGGATGACCATCGACCAGAACATCGCGCCGAATACCACGATGCCGATGATCACGCAGATCCAGAAGATCGTCATGTGCAGGTCGAACACGGCGTTGGAGACTTCCGTCGCCCCCGGGTGCATGTTCACGGTCCAGGCGGCGTTGGCCTGACCAAGAACCGACCACAACAGCAGGCCCATCCAGACAGGTGGATGTCGCATCATTGCGGGTTCCCCTTCTCGTTCTTGTAGTCCCGGAGGCATGGCCTGCGGCAAGAGGGAACGGCGGTCAAGACTGCCTGGCTTCGACGACCGAGCCCCTGCAAAAAAGCAGTCGGGCCTCATCAACGAATCACTTTCAACCGGAGTATAGACAGCGACCAATGGCACGCAACGACGCGGGTGAAATCAACCTCAAGAAACACTGAAACCCGAGCAAAAGCCCGGGCTTGAGCGGCTATGGCAAAATAGTGGCTATTGCATATGCCGAACTGCGCACACGTTTGCGGAATTTATAACAAATGCGTCTTAGGTATTCTGTATACCGAGCTAACTTAGTGTCTTCCGTTTGAAACGTCTTGTCCCTGGAGTTGTCATGAACATCGCTGCTGTACGCGAGCAGATTAGCCAAGCCCACGATCATGAAAGCCGCACCGGCCAACTGAAAAAGCGTCTCGAGCTGCAACTGCCTCACCTGCACCCCTCGATCCAACTGCCTGAGCAGGACGCCCAGGGTACTTTGGCGCGCTTCGTCAGCGCGTACATCGATCAGGTCCCGGAACTGCTGGAAGCCGCCCACACTGTGGCGCGCGAAGCCGGGATCGAGTCGCAGATCAAACCTGTGCTGAAAATTGCCGAAGCCTATTTCCTGCAGCCGCCAAGCGTGATGCAGGGGCAGGTCGGCCTCGACTGTCTGCTGGATGAAGCCTATCTGGCGCACCGTCTGGTAGAGGAGGTCAACGACCTGTACATCCGCCACTTCCAGCAACCCCTGATCCCGGTCGATACCACGGTGGCCAACCTCATTGCCCACCAACTGATCGGCGAAACCTTCGCCAACCAGCTGGATGAGGTGGTGCATCATTCGGTGGAGGAGATGCTGGACGACGAAAGCTTCGCCGCAGAGTCGGTGGAAGCCTACCGTGAAACGCTGAGCAGCCCACAAACCGGTGAAGCCTGGAAACGCTGGCCTTGCCTGTCGCGCCAGCTGAACGTGGAGTTCGGTCAGGCCAGCGCCTGATCTGCAGCGCGAGGAAAATGCTCCCGCTGCTGCGCCCCGCCTTCGATCATTACTGTCATCGGGCCGCCTCAGGGCGGCCCTTTTCCATACAGGTGATGACAATGACGATCAGAAGAAACAGGATTTTTACGGACCTGCTGCGCGGAACCTATCCAACGATATGGGGCAACTGGGGCCTCAATCCGTCCATCAAGCCAGGCGCGGTCGGCATCATCGACGCTGACACCGGCGACTTCAAGCTGGCCGTCGATTGCCTCCCCGGCGTCGAGCTCAGCAAGAGCCAGCAAAGCCGCAAGTGGGATTTCAAATCGTCTGGCGTGACGTGCAACCGCATCAACGCCAATGTCAGCGGGATGATCCTGGACCCGAGCACAGGTACCGAAGTCAAACCCGAGGCCGCGCTGGAATGGACGTTCGACAAGGAGAATTCCATTACCTCGGAATTCGCGATCAGTGGCGAGCACACCATCAGCAACCTTGCCATCCTAGCCGATCAGTACGATTGGCTGCTCAGCCAGGCGCGCAAGTTGAACATGGCGACCAGCACTGGCATCTCCGAAGGTTTCGGCGTGGTGACCTCGGTCATCTACGCCAGCAGTGGCCTGAATGCGGTGGCAAAGAAGGGCAAAGCCAGCTTCACCGTCTCCGGTAGCGCAAGCGGGCTCAACCGCCTGCTTGGTGAAGACGGCATCAACGGCAGTGGCAAGGCGAGCTATGTGTTCACCAGCAACTCCAGTGAAGTCGAGATGCATACCTTGCCGGCAAAAAGCGGTGAGGTGGCAACCGAACCAATGCCTGTCGCCTATACCTTTGCCTCGTTCGCAGGCAGCCGAGTATTGATCCCCAGCTGGATCGGCAAGGTCGGTGTGCTGAACTTGCTGGTGGATAGCAAGGCGTCATCCTTTACCACCTACACCACCAAGCTCACACTGTCCTACCAGACCCCCGAAGGCCCGATCGAAGAGTCCAGGACGGTGATCGGCGGAAGCTCGGCCAGCTTCGGGGAAATTCCCCTGACCGCCACCCAGATGGTATTGACGGCGGAGTTCATCAACATCGGCTCCAACACCCGCAAGTCGATGAAGTGGAACACGCCCGCCAGCGAGTGGCTGGGCGGCACCCGCACCGTGAACCTGACAGGTACATGGCCGGGTGCGCCGGAGATGGTCGAGGTCAAGCGCTGACCTCAGGTGCCAGCAACGCTGCGCAAGCGGCCCTCCACCCTGCGCTTGAGGCCTCGCTGCTCGATACGCAGGGTAGAACCGCTGGTCTTGCTCCAATCCTCCAGCAGTTCCAGGCATGAATGGTCGATGTAGGTCAGGTTGGCCAGCGGAACATGCAGGGTGGAGCCGGCAGGCACGCTATCAAGTACCTGGGTCAGCGCCGGTACCTTGAGGAACGTAGCCGACCCGCTCAGGCGCAACTCCATATGGCCGCGGGGCTCGAGCTGGACGAGGCAGATTTTCAGGCGCGCGGCCTTGAACGCCAGCTTCAGCAGTGTCAGGGCGAAGCCCAGCAGCACCCCCGTCAACAGGTCGGTGAAGATGATCGCCATGGCAGTCGCCACGTAGGTGAACATCGGCATCCGACCATAGCGGCTCAGGCCTCGCAGTGCCTTGAAATCGACCAGTTTGATGCCGGTGTACACCAGCACACCCGCCAGGCTCGCCACCGGAATCTGCTGCAGCACGCTGCTCAGCACCACCACGAACGCCAGCAACCACAGGCCATGCAGGATCGCCGAGGCACGGGTTTGCGCGCCTGCCTGGACGTTGGCCGAACTACGCACGATCACGCCGGTCATCGGCAGGGCGCCGAGTACACCACAGAGCATGTTGCCGATACCCTGCGCCGACAGTTCACGGTCGAAGTCCGAGCGTTGGCCGCTGTGCATGCGGTCCACAGCGGCTGCCGACAGCAGCGTCTCGGCACTGGCGATGAAGGCCAAGGCGAATGCCGCCACCAGCAAAGTCGGATCAGCAAGCTTCAGCAGGTCGTCCGGACGTATCCAGTCGATGGCTTCGGACAGGTCTGCCGGTACTTGCACCCGATTCACCGGCAGCGCCAGCCACATGGCAATCGCGGTCATCGCCGTCACGCCCAGCAAGGCACCCGGCACGAAGCGCAACTTCTGCGGTCGCAGGCGCTCCCACCCCCACATGATGGCAATCGTGCCCAACCCCAGCGCGCCAGCCATCCAGCCGGAGCCGGCGCTTTCCTCGGGCAGGGCCGCAGCCACGGTGGATGGGAACTCCAGGAGGTTCTGCAGGCCCGACGGCTGTGGCGCCGTGTCGAACATCACGTGCACCTGCGACAATACGATCAATACTCCAATACCGGCGAGCATGCCGTACACCACGGCGGGCGCCGTGACACGGAACCAGCACCCCAGGCGCAAGCGCCCAGCCAGCAATTGCAGAATCCCGGCGAGCAGCAGGATAGGCCCGAGCATCGCCATGCCATGTTGACGCACCAGCTCGAACACCAGCACCGCCAGGCCGGCTGCCGGGCCGCTGACTTGCAGCGGCGAACCCGCCAGGAAGCCGACCACAACGCCGCCGATGATACCGGTGATCAGCCCCTTGGCCGGCGGCATGCCTGAGGCAATCGCAATACCCATGCATAAAGGCAGGGCGACCAGGAAGACCACCACCGACGCCAGCAACTCGCGCGGCAGGGCCGCTTTCAACTGTGTCATGTTCACCATCGTTCTCCTTTCTCTGTCGCACGGCCATTCCCCTGGCCGTGGGCACATTGTGGTCCCTGACGAGCGCGCAGGCGCGAGCCGCCAGCGCGTTCGCCGGCAGGGCAGTCAGGGCATTTTCAAGGCAGCCGAAGGCCGCGCCACACCCGCGATGGGTGCAGCCGGCTATTCAAGGTTCAGCTGTGGACGGGTCGCTTAGTAGCGGCCTCTCGGAGTAGCGCAGGGCACGGGCTCGCCTGCGGTCAGTGGCATGAAGCTGTCACTGGCTGCGTCGTAGGCCTCGATCTTGCTGGTCTCGATGTCGTACACCCAGCCATGGATGAACAACTCACCCGCTGCCAGGCGCGAAGCCACCGACGGATGGGTACGCAGGTGATGCAGCTGGGCGATGACGTTTTCCTTGGTCAACACCTGCATGGTTTCGTGCTCGCTACCGCACGAGCAGTTGTTCTCGACCACAGTGCGGGCCACTTCGGCGTGACGCAACCAGGCGGAAACCGTTGGCATCTTGGTCAGCGACTGCGGGTTCAGCACGGCTCGCATGGCGCCGCAGTCGGAGTGGCCGCAGACGATGATGTGGTGCACTTTCAGCGCCAGCACGGCGTACTCGATCGCGCTGGAAACGCCGCCGTTCATCTGGCCGTAAGGCGGCACTACGTTACCGACGTTACGGGTCACGAACAGGTCGCCCGGCGAGCTCTGGGTAATCAGCTCGGGAACGATACGCGAGTCGGCACAGGTGATGAACATGGCGCGCGGGGTTTGCGCGGTGGCGAGCTTCTTGAACAGCTCCTGCTGCTCAGGGAAGACGTCATGGTGAAAGCGCAGGAAGCCGTCGACGATGTGCTTCAGGGCGGCATCGGCGCTCTCCGCTGGAGCTTGCGGAACGACCTTGGATGGGTCCTTTACGGGCATGATTCATCCTCTTGACGGTGTGTAGGTAAATCCATTTTACCGGTGAAAGATTCTGGCTATGCGCAGATTTAGATGACACGCACGAGCGATAGATCACAGTCTTCGTTGACTGGATTCCTACGCTAGCGGGGAAAACTTAACTGAAACTTAATTCGGAGGCTCTAGAACGGGTGTTCCAGATCGAAAAGGCGGGATCTGAATAATAGCAAAAAAGCATCAACTGCCAAGCGCCATTAGCACAATTATTATCTCGGATTAGCTGAGCTGGGGATGGCCCTTGGCATCAGAACAGCGCCATTTGCCCGCCCGGCGGGCAGAACGCCGAGCAGTCAAGGGCCTGTGCCTCGCGCCCGGCAAAGTCCAGGCGCTTCATCGCCTTGGCAAAACGTTGTGCGAGCAATTCGGCAAAGACTCCTTCGCCACGCATCCGTGCACCGAAGCGGCTGTCATACAATTCGCCACCTCGGCTCTGGCGTATCAGGCTCAGCACATGGGCCGCGCGTTGCGGGTAATGGTCCTGCAGCCACTGCTCGAACAATGGCGCCACTTCCAGCGGCAGGCGCAGCATCATGTAGGCGGCGCTCTGTGCACCCGCCTTCTTGGCAGCCTCCAGCAAGTGCTCCAGTTCGCTGTCGTTGATCATCGGAATTATCGGCGAGCACAAGACACCTACCGGCACACCGGCTTCGCGCAAGACGCGGATGGCGCGCAACCTGGCCTTGGGTGAAGCTGCGCGGGGCTCAAGTACCCGCTTGAGGTCGTCGTCCAGGGTAGTGAGGCTGATCATCACCCGTGCCAGGCGTTGCCTGGCCATGTCCGCCAGCAGGTCGAGGTCGCGCAAAACCAGCGCGCCCTTGGTGACGATGGTCACCGGATGGCGAAAACGCAACAGCACTTCCAGCACCCTTCGTGTCAGCTGTTGCTCACGCTCGATGGGCTGATAGGGGTCGGTGTTGGAGCCCAGGTTGATCGGCGCACAGACGTAGCCCGGTTTGCTCAACTGCTGTGCAAGCACCTCGGCGGCATTGGTCTTGGCTATCAGCTTGGTCTCGAAATCCAGGCCAGGGGAGAGATCCCAGTAGGCATGCGAAGGGCGGGCATAGCAGTAGATGCAGCCATGCTCGCAACCTCGGTAGGGATTGATGGAACGGTCGAAGGGCAGGTCCGGTGAGGTGTTGCGGCTGATGACCGACTTTGCTGTTTCAAACCGTACCTCGGTACCCTGCGTCTGCGGTACTTCCTGATACCAACCGTCATCCTCGGCCACCGAATGGCTCGGCGCGAACCGGTTGTGCGGATTATGCGCCGTGCCACGGCCCTTCTGCGCTGCTGGAGGAATCATTGCTCACCCCGATACTGTATCCATATACAGTATATTGTGTGCAGCGATCTTTCCAGCACCTCTGGTCAGTGCCTCACACCCCATCCACGGCCAGTACCAGGTCATCCCAGGTGGGCAAGAGCTGCTGGTCGGCGATTATCGGCTCGATCCCTTGCGCGTGAGCCTGCAACACATGGTCAAAGGCTTCGTGCATGTTCTGCAGCGTGATCGATGGGTAATCGATTGGAGTTGCGCTGTCTTGCAGCAAAGGATTGTCCATGAAGCACCGCCTTGCTCGAATTGAGGAGCAGGCGAGCTTGCATGGCCAGCGGCAGACGAGTGGCCTGACTATCCACCACCCAAGCATCTGCCCGAGCCACAAAGGCCCGGGCAGCACGGCGGCTTCACTCAGCAGGTTTCTTCAGCTTCGGGTTAGGAAAGAACTGCACGGTCTGAACCTTGGCTGGCGCCGCCTTGGGCGCCAGCTGGTTGACCCGCGTACCGAGTTCCTTGGGCACCGACAGGCCCTGCTCGTTGAGGGTGTCGGTGAAGCCACAGGCCACGCACTCGCGATGCGGCACGTCATCTTCGCTCCACATCATCAGCTTGTCGGGCTCACTGCAAGCCGGGCATACCGCCCCGGCGATGAAGCGCTTCTTGGTCTTGTTCACAGCTACCTCGCTCATGCCGCCGCAGCCTCGGTAAGGCCGCTGTGGCGCAGCAATGCATCGATGGAAGGTTCACGCCCACGGAAGTCCACGAACAGCTCCATGGGTTCGCGCGAACCGCCGCGGGCCAGGATCGCTTCACGGAACGCCCGGCCGGTCTCGGCATTCAGCACGCCTTCTTCCTCGAAGCGCGAGAAGGCATCGGCCGACAGCACTTCAGCCCACTTGTAGCTGTAGTAGCCCGCCGCATAACCGCCAGCGAAGATGTGCGCGAAGCTATTGGGGAAACGGTTGTAGGCCGGTGGGCGCATCACCGAAACCTCGTCGCGTACGCCTTCAAGTACCTGCAGCACGCTGCGGCCGTCACCGTGGCTGGCGTGCAGCTCGAAATCGAACAGCGAGAACTCCAGCTGGCGCACCATCATCATGCCCGATTGGAAGTTTTTCGCGGCGAGCATCTTGTCCAGCAGGTCCTGAGGCAGGGCCGCGCCGGTTTCGTAGTGGCTGGAGATCAACGCCAGGCCTTCAGGCTCCCAGCACCAGTTCTCCATGAACTGGCTCGGTAGCTCGACCGCGTCCCAGGCCACGCCATTGATGCCGGACACACCGGCATGCTCGATGCGGGTCAGCATATGGTGCAGGCCGTGACCGAACTCGTGGAACAGCGTGGTGACCTCATCATGGGTCAGCAGCGCAGGCTTGCCAGGCGCGGCCGGGGTGAAGTTGCACACCAGGTTGGCTACCGGGCTCTGCAGCTCGCCGCCTGCTGTACGGCGACGGTCACGGGCGCCGTCCATCCAGGCACCGCCACGCTTGTTGGCGCGGGCATAGAGGTCGAAGAAGAAGCGGCCGACGTGCTGGCCGTTTTCCTTGATCTCGAACAGGCGCACGTCCGGGTGCCAGCTGTCGAAGCCTTTGAGTTCGGCGATTTCAATGCCGTACAGGCGCTGGACGATGCTGAAGAGGCCGCTGAGCACCTTGTCGATCGGGAAGTAGGCACGCAGGGTCTCCTGCGACACGCTGTAACGCTGCTCGCGCAGCTTCTCGCCGAAATAACCGGCGTCCCAGCTGGCCAGTTCAGGGCAGCCCTGCTCGGCGGCGTAGGCCTTGAGCTGCTCCAGGTCCTGGGCGGCAAACGGCTTGGAACGCTTGGCCAGGTCGCGCAGGAAACTCAGCACCTGGTCGCTGGACTCGGCCATCTTGGTCGCCAGGCTCAGCTCGGCGTAATTCTTGTAGCCCAGCAGCCCAGCCAGTTCCTGGCGCAGGTCGAGGATCTGCTGCATCACCGGGCCGTTGTCGAACTGGCCGGCGTTCGGGCCTTGGTCGGAGGCACGGGTGCAGTAGGCCGCGTACAGTTCTTCACGCAGGGCGCGGTCGCTGGCGTAGGTCATCACCGCGTAGTAGCTGGGGAACTCCAGGGTGATCAGCCAGCCGTCGAGGCCCTTGGCCTGGGCGGCAGCGGCCATCTGCGCCTTGGCAGAGTCAGTCAGACCGGCCAGTGCGGCTTCATCGGTGACGTGCTTGGTCCAGGCCTGGGTGGCGTCAAGCAGCTGGTTGGAGAAGCGGCTGCCCAGCTCGCTCAGCTTGCTCTGCACCTCGGCATAACGCTGTTGCTGGTCAGCCGGCAGATCGATACCCGACAAGCGGAAGTCACGCAGAGCGTGGTCGAGGATAGTCTTCTGCGCCACGTCGAAGCCAGCGGCCTCCGGGCTGTTGGCCAGTGCCTGATAGGCTTCGAACAACGCACGGTTCTGGCCCAGTTCGGTAGAGTAGGCGCTCAGCGCTGGCAGGCAGGCCTCATAGGCCTCGCGCAGCTCCTGGCTGTTGCACACCGCATTGAGGTGACTGACCGGGCTCCAGGCGGCAGCCAGGCGGTCGTTCAGTTCGTCCATGGCCAGCACCAGGCCGGCCCAGGTCGGTTTGTCGCCCTGCTGTTCGAGGATCTCGGCAATGGCTTTACGGTTGTCGGCCAGGATCGCTTCGATCGCCGGCAACACGTGTTCGGCACGGATTTGCGAGAAGGGCGGCAGATCGTAGGACTGCAGAAGTGGGTTGTTCGCACTCACGGTTTGGATACCTTGGCAGAAGAAACACTGCCCCATCTTAATTACAATCGACGCCGACCGCAGCAGGCAGCCTGCCTATCGGTACAGATGAGAGACGCTATCATGGCCATCCGCAGCTTCCAGCAACACACTCCGAAAGTGGGACCCAGGGCGTTTGTCGACCGTTCGGCGGTGGTCCTCGGCGACGTCGAGATCGGCGAGGACAGCTCTGTCTGGCCGCTGACGGTGATCCGCGGCGACATGCACCGCATCCGCATCGGCGCGCGCACCAGCGTGCAGGACGGCAGCGTGCTGCACATCACCCACGCAGGCCCGTTCAACCCCGACGGCTTCCCGCTGATCATCGGCGACGAGGTGACCATTGGTCACAAGGTCATGCTGCATGGCTGCACCCTGGGCAACCGCATCCTGGTCGGCATGGGCAGCACGATCATGGATGGCGCCATCGTCGAAGACGAAGTGATCATCGGTGCCGGCAGCCTGGTGCCGCCAGGCAAGCGCCTGGTCAGCGGCTACCTGTACATGGGCAGCCCGGTGAAGCAGGTGCGCCCGTTGAACGATCAGGAGCATGCCTTCTTCCCCTACAGTGCCGGCAACTACGTCAAGCTCAAGGACCAGCACCTGGCCGAAGGCTACGACCAACCTGAATGACCGTCTTCGCGGTAGACCCGCGAACACGGCCACGCACGATTTCAAGTGGACCCATTACATGCACCAGCAGAATATCCTCTTCGACCTCGACGGCACCTTGACCGACCCGCGCCTGGGCATCACCCGCTCGATCCAGTACGCCTTGGCCAAGCTGGGCATCGACGAGCCTGACCTGACCCGCCTGGAACACTTCATCGGCCCGCCACTGCTACAGGCCTTCATGCAGTTCTACAGCTTCGATGAAGCCAAGGCGTGGGAAGCGGTGAACTTCTACCGGGAGCGTTTCCGCGTCACTGGCTTGTACGAGAACCTGGTGTTCGAAGGCGTGCCTGAGCTGCTCGAAGCCCTGAATGGCCAAGGCCGGACGCTGTATATCTGCACTTCCAAACCCTGGGAATTCGCACGGGAAATTGCCCGGCATTTCGCGTTCGATCACCATTTCAAGGTGATCTATGGCAGCGAACTGGATGGCACGCGGACCAACAAGGTCGAGCTGATCCGCCACCTGCTGGATGAGGAAGGGCTGGATCCCGCGCAGACGCTGATGATCGGCGACCGCAAGCATGACCTGATCGGGGCGCGCAGCAATGGCTTGCAGGCGGTGGCGGTGGGGTATGGGTTTGGTAGCCAGGAAGAGCTGGTGGCCGAGGCGCCGGCCTTCCATTTCGCTACGGTGGCCGAGTTGCATCAAGCCTTCTGCAAGGTTTGAGGGCCATGGGGGCTGCTGCGCAGCCCTTTCGCGACACAAGGCCGCTCCTACAAGGGATCGCATGCTTCCTGTAGGAGCGGCCTTGTGTCGCGAAAGGGCCGCAAAGCGGCCCCAAAATCTCACAGGCTCACATCAACCGCTGCAGCTGCGCCTTCCTCTGCGCAACCTGCAACCGCCCAAGCTGCTCGACCCGCTCATAAAATCGCGCCCAATCCCCACCCACCTCCCGGAACAGGGCCGCAAACGCCGGCACCCATTGGTCATAAAGCCCGAACGGCAGCAGCTTGGCATTGCTCAAGGGCGCATAGATCCAGGCGTCATAGCGCTTGTCCCCGTTCCACTGGCTGTCCCTCAGCTGCTTGTACTCACTGCGCAAGCGCTCGAATTCAGCCTGCTTGGCCGCCCGTTTGTGCGCATCGTCCAAGGGCCCTGCATAAATCGCCTGCAACCGCTCGCGGCTGGCCAGCACCAACCGGGTGAACTGTTCGCTCTGCTGCGACTGATACTCGCCGACCAGCGCAAGCCCACGGGCTGCGCGCCATTGCCGCGTGCCCTCCTGCTCGACGAAGGTGGCAAACGACTCGTTGAATTCGGTGTCGTCCTGCACGTAAAACTGCTGATGAGCCAACTCATGGAAAATCAGCGTGGCCAGCCGCTCATCCCCCCAGCCGACCATCGAAGACAGAATCGGGTCATCGAACCAGCCCAGCGTCGAATAGGCTTCGACACCGCTCACGTAGACGTCCAGGCCTTGCTGGCGCATCAACGCCGCCGCACCACGGGCCGCACCCTGGCGGTAGTAGCCGCGGTAAGCGACGCAGCCGGCAATGGGGAAACAGTGCGTCACTGGCTGCAGCGACAGCTCAGGTGTGGCGAACACATTCCACACTACGTAGGGGCGGTGCAGATCAGCGTAGAGCCGATAGCTTCGGTTATCAGGCAGTTTCAGCTGATCGCTGGCAAAAACCCGCGCTGCTTCGGCATGGGCGAGGCGAGCCCGCAATTGCGGGCTGCTGGCCGGGTCGGCGATCACTTGGTCCACAGGCTGGCGCGCCCGCAGCAGCTGCAATTGGCCTTCGGCCAGTTGGCCGTAATACCCCACGGTGCTGCAACCGTTCAGCAGAAAGGCACACAGCAGGGGAACCAAACGCCTGAAAACGCAGTCGAGTGGCCCAGGGCCTGAGCGCTTGAGAAGAACAAAGAGATCCATCCGGGGCTATCCAACCTGCTCATGGCCAATGCGCTCCAAGACTATCTCGCCGAGGGGGAGTTTCGCCATGCGTGCACTGTTGGTCACCGGCTCACTACTGCTGCTTTCTGCCTGTTCAACCCTGCCGGACCCAGACCCGAATCTGGCCTGGGTCGACCTGACCCCCTATGACGAAGCCTCGCTGGACGCCAAGCAGGTGGACGAGCGCGACTGGGCTGACACTCGCTATTTCGAGGTGCCGCCCGGCAGCCATGAGCTGACCGTGCGCTATCAGTTCCCGGTCGCGCCGAGCAATATCGGCCCGGTCGACGCGCCATTGTGGCGTGATTGCCAGGTCAAGCTGACCTTCAAGGACTTCAGCGCCGGGCAGCGCTACCAGCTGCAAGCCGGCAGCATTGGCTTCCGCCCTTGGATCAAGCTGTACGACCACCAGCAGAAACTGCTCGGGCAGGGCCTGCCAGCGGGTTGCCAACGCACCTGAAACGCACAAACGGCGCTATGCTTGTAACTCGTGTATCGCGAGTGGGAGTTTTGCCATGCGCCAGCCCATGATGCTGATCGCTCTCAGTGCCCTGGGGGCCTGCGCCAGCCCCTTGCCGCCCGTCGACCCCGCCAAGGCCTGGGTCGACCTCTACACCGTGACCCCCGGCCGCATACTCATGGCCGACCGCCTTGACGGCCAGCGCCTGGACGACGGCCGCTACTTCCAGCTGACCCCAGGCAAGCATGAACTGGTGGTGCGGTTCGACTATGAAATCTATGCCGGCGGCATGCTGACCAGCCCCAAGGAACGGACATGCTACCTGACGGTGCGCTTCGACGACTTCAAGGCCGGTGAGCGTTATCGCCTGGAGGCGCGGGCTCCGGTGATGGACCCGCAGGTGCTGCTCTACGACGCCAGCCGCAAGGTGGTGGTGAACGAGCCGAGCGACGTGTTCTGCATCCCGTAAGCATTGGGGCCGCAGCGCGGCCCCAATCATTTATCGATCATTCTTCTGGTAAATGATCTTCTTCGTGCCGCCATCACAGGTGCCGACGATCATGTTCTGATCCTTGACCTCACTGTTGGGCACGATTTCCAGCGCGTAGGACGTCACACCCTGGGCCTGGATCTTGGCTTCGATCTCCGCTTTGAGTTCTTCGCACGGTTTTACCGCCGCCAATGCAGAAGTGGCCACAAGCGAAGCCAGCATGGCGATTGCTACGCGGATCATGGAACGGCTCCTGGTATGGCAGCAGCGCTGCCGACGCTGTTTAGACTACAGCAAACCGCCAGCGTTGCGCCGCCTAGCCCACCAATGCAGCGTCCAGGCTGATCTTCGCGTTGAGCACCTTCGACACCGGGCAACCCGCCTTGGCCTTGTTGGCGATTTCGAGGAACTGCGCCTCATCGGCACCAGGCACCTTGGCTTTGAGGATCAGGTGCACGGCGGTGATGGCAAAGCCGTCGGGTTGTTTGTCCAGCGTGACTTCGGCGGTGGTGTCGATGCGTTCGGCGGTGAACCCTGCCTCGCCGAGCATCATCGACAGCGCCATCGAGAAGCAACCGGCATGGGCTGCGCCGATCAGCTCTTCCGGATTGGTCCCCGGCGCCCCCTCGAAACGGGTGTTGAAACCATAAGGGTTCTGCTTGAGGGCGCCGCTTTCGGTGGAAAGCAGGCCTTTGCCATCCTTCAGGCCGCCTTGCCAGATCGCCGATGCTGTCTTTTTCATGATGCCTCCGGGTCTAGGGTGATTTACCTAGGTTTTCGAGGCCAGCGTCCTACACCAAGTTCAGTGCAATCGCACCGTGAGCATTGAATCCGGGGAATGTGCCCATACAGAGTCTGAAAGGCCTCCGGGCCAACCACTCTTGCGGAGGCTCCAATGACGCAACTGCGTGACCTGAAGATATCCACCCTCGACCTGGTGCCGGTGCGCGCCGACCAAGGCCCGGCGCAATCGTTGCACAACTCGCTGGACCTGGCCCGGCATGTCGAGCGGTTCGGCTACAACCGCTTCTGGGTGGCCGAACACCACAACATGGACGGCATCGCCAGCTCCGCCACCTCGGTGCTGATCGGCTACCTTGCCGGCGGCACGTCGACCATTCGCGTCGGCTCCGGCGGCATCATGCTGCCCAACCATGCGCCGCTGGTGATCGCCGAGCAGTTCGGCACCTTGGCCAGCCTGTATCCGGGGCGAATCGACCTGGGCCTGGGCCGGGCGCCAGGTTCCGACCAGATGACCGCCTACGCCCTGCGCCGTGACCGCGCCGGCAGCGCCGATGACTTCCCGGATGATGTCGAGGAACTTTCGCGCTACCTTGGCCCGCGCACCGATGATCAAAAAGTGATCGCTGTGCCCGGCCATGACACCGACGTGCCACTGTGGTTGCTCGGTTCGAGCCTGTTCAGCGCCCAACTGGCCGGCATGCGCGGCATGCCGTACGCCTTTGCCTCGCATTTCGCGCCGCGCTACATGCACGAGGCGATCCGCATCTATCGCGACCACTTCAAGCCGTCGACCACGCTGGACAAGCCCTATGTGATGCTGGGGATTCCGATGGTGGTGGCGGAAACCGACGAAAAGGCCGAATACCTGGCTACCTCGGTGTATCAGCGCATCCTGGCGCTGATCCGTGGCCAGAGCCTGATGCAGAAACCGCCTGTACCGAGCATGGACGGGCTATGGCTCCCCCATGAGCGCGATGCCGTGGCAAGTTTCCTCGGCCTGGCGATGATCGGCAGCCCGCAGAAGGTGCGGGCCAAGGTGGAAGTGCTGCTGGAGCAGACCGGGGCGGATGAGCTGATCTTTACCTGTGATTTGTACGAGCATGCCGACCGGATTCGGTCCTATGAGCTCCTGGCGCAGGCCCTCAAGGGCGAGTGAACTTCTTCGCGGCTAAAGCCGCTCTGCAGGGCAGCATTGTCTTCAAGGTCTGCGCAGTACCTGTGGGAGCGGCTTTAGCCACGAAGAAGCCAACACCTTACTTGCGGTTGTAGACAATTTTCTTCTTGCCCGCCTCGCAAGTGCCAACGTCTTTCCCTGCCACCTTTTCCTTGTCGACAATTTCCAGCTCGTAATTCTTTACACCCTTGGCATCGAGCTTCGAGGCGATCTCGGCCTTGAGCTCCTCACAGGGTTTGCCAGCGGCCATTGCCCCACCGGCCAGTACCATCAAACCCACCGCCAGCATCAGTTTCTTCATCGATCGCGTTCCTTGTACAGATGAGAAAGACCAGAAGGGCGCCGCCAAGGCGCCCTTCGGTGTTATAACGCCACCACGCCGGGCTATTCCAGCCCAGTAATGTTTCAGCTGTTGGCGATGCGGAAGCCAACCTTCAGCGTGACCTGGAAGTGCGCCGCCTTGTTGTCGCGGATGTGGCCACGGGTATCGACCACTTCGAACCATTCCAGATGCTTGATGCTCTTGCCGGCTTCGGCCAATGCATTGTTGATCGCTTCTTCGATGCTGGTGGGCGACGAACCCACCAGCTCGATCTTCTTGTAAGTGTGATGATCGGTCATGAACGCTCTCCTTGGTGACAGTGATAATGAGCCTAGCAGTGCAAGCCCGGTTTACCTGCGAGCTGCTGCCGTTCGGTAAAGTTCGATCGCACTTTCCAGCCGCTCAGGAGTCGCAAACCTTACAGTCCATACTGCAAAGGAGAGTCAACATGCCCCGCAACTCGCTGCGTAAAACGTCCCTGGAGAGCATGGAAGCGGAGATTGAAAGCCTGCTGAAAAGCCTGGAGAACCTGAAGCACGATGCGTCCGAGGAAACCCAGAAGTCAGTGAAGGCGATGCGCAGCAATGCCGAAAGCGCGCTGCGCCATTCGCGCAGCCTGATCAGCGATGCCTATGAGGAAGTGAAGGAGCGCACCCGCCAGACCGGAATCGCCACCCGCGACTACGCCCAGGAGCACCCGTACACCACCGCAGGCGTTGCCATCGGTGCACTTGGCCTGTTGGCAGCGTACCTGCTGTGCAAGCGCAACTAAGCGCTCTGCCTGGCCAGCTCGGCACGTAGCCACTGCGCCAGTTGCTCGGCGCGCCCATCCGCGGCGCGCCGAGGCACCCACAACGCCAACGCGGCCGGCGTCGGCGAAAAGCCCCAGGGTGCACTCAAACGCCCGGCTCGCAGATCGTCGGCAACCAAGGGTTGTGGGGCGATCGCCACCCCCAAGCCGGCGACAGCCGCCTCCAGCAAGTAATACAGGTGTTCGAACGCCTGACCATACTTCAAAGCGCCAGCCTCGATGCCCTGCTCAGAAGCCCAGGTGGGCCAGGCCTGCGGGCGCGAGGTGGTATGCAGCAGGGCTTCGTCCAGCAAGGCTCTGGCAGGTGCCGCTTGCAAGCGGTCGAAGCCGGCGAAGTGCGGGCTCAGCACCGGGCCGATACGCTCCTGTGCCAGCACGTGGACCTGCATATCCGCTGGCCAAGGCGGTTCGGCATATACCAGCAACGCATCCAGCCCGGGGCGGCGTGGATCGAGGTCACCTTCACCCGCTGACAGATGCAGGCGCAGCTCGGGCAGGTCAGCCTTCAACCGCCCCAGGCGGGGGATGAACCAGCGCGCCAGCAGGCTACCGGAGCAGCCCAGCACGAACGGTGCCTCGCTGACATCCCGGCTCACCTCGGCGCATACGCTGCGCAAGCGGTCGAATGCCTCGCCGCTGGCGTCGCGCAGGCGCATGCCGGCATCTGTGAGTTTGATGCCACGCCCGTCCTTGACGAACAGGGCCACGCCCAGGTGTCCTTCAAGCACCTTGATCTGCCGGCTGACAGCGCCATGGGTAACGTGCAGCGCTTCGGCCGCCTGGCTGACGCTGTTGAGCCTGGCAGTGGCCTCAAAGGCGCGCAGGGCGTTGAGGGGAGGGAGGTCGTGGGCCATTTTACCTGTGAGTTTTTCTGACAAGTTTGCGCAATCTTATCGGTTTTCAGCCGGGCTTGCCGTGGTTACAGTAAAGCCCATCACTCATTGATCACGCCCTGGAGCGACCCATGACCCAGTCCCAATACCGCCCCGGCCCGGATGCCAACGGCCTGTTCGGCTCGTTCGGTGGCCGCTATGTGGCTGAAACGCTCATGCCGCTGGTGCTCGACCTGGCCCGTGAATACGAAGCAGCCAAGGCCGACCCGAAGTTCCTCGAGGAACTGGCCTACTTCCAACGCGACTACATCGGCCGACCGAACCCGCTGTATTTCGCCGAACGCCTGACCGAGCACTGTGGTGGCGCGAAGATCTTCTTCAAGCGTGAAGAACTCAACCACACCGGCGCGCACAAGGTGAACAACTGCATTGGCCAAGTGTTGCTGGCCAAGCGCATGGGCAAGAAGCGCCTGATCGCCGAAACCGGCGCTGGCATGCACGGCGTGGCCACCGCCACCGTGGCGGCGCGCTTCGGCCTGCCTTGCGTGATCTACATGGGCGCCACCGACATCGAGCGCCAGCAGGCCAACGTGTTCCGCATGAAGCTGCTGGGCGCCGAGATCGTCCCGGTCACCGCTGGCACCGGCACCTTGAAAGACGCCATGAACGAAGCCCTGCGCGACTGGGTCACCAACGTCGAAGACACCTTCTACCTGATCGGCACCGTGGCCGGCCCGCATCCGTACCCGGCGATGGTCCGCGACTTCCAATCGATCATCGGCAAGGAAACCCGCGCCCAGCTGCAAGAGAAGGAAGGCCGCCTGCCAGACAGCCTGATCGCCTGCGTCGGCGGTGGCTCCAACGCCATGGGCCTGTTCCATGAATTCCTTGAAGAACCGAGCGTGCAGATAATTGGCGTCGAAGCCGGCGGCCACGGCGTGCACACCGACAAGCACGCTGCCAGCCTGAACGGCGGCGTACCGGGTGTGCTGCACGGCAACCGCACCTACCTGCTGCAGGACGAAGACGGCCAGATCACCGACGCCCACTCGATTTCCGCTGGCCTCGACTACCCGGGCATCGGCCCTGAGCACGCCTACCTGCACGAAGTGAAGCGCGTCGAGTACGTCAGCATCACCGACGACGAAGCACTGGATGCGTTCCATGCCACCTGCCGCCTGGAAGGCATCATTCCGGCCCTGGAAAGCTCCCATGCCTTGGCCGAAGCGATCAAGCGCGCACCGAAACTGCCCAAGGATCACCTGATGGTGATCTGCCTGTCCGGCCGCGGCGACAAAGACATGCAAACCGTGATGAACCACATGGCAGCCCAGGAGAAACAGGCATGAGCCGTCTTGAACAACGCTTCGCCGAACTGAAGGCCGAAGGCCGCTCCGCGCTGGTCACCTTCGTCACGGCTGGCGACCCCGGCTATGAGGCTTCGCTGCAGATCCTCAAGGGCCTGCCGGCAGCGGGTGCCGATGTAATCGAACTGGGCATGCCGTTCACCGACCCGATGGCCGACGGCGTGGCCATCCAGCTTGCTACCCTGCGGGCCCTGGAAGCCGGCCAGACCCTGGCCAAGACCCTGCAGATGGTTCGCGAATTCCGTGTGGATAACCACACCACGCCGATCGTGCTGATGGGTTACTACAACCCGATCCACCGCTTCGGTGTGGACAAGTTCGTCGCCGAAGCCAAGGAAGCCGGGGTAGATGGCCTGATCATCGTCGACCTGCCACCTGAGCACGACGCCGAACTGGCCACCCCGGCCCAAGCCGCAGGTATCGACTTCATCCGCCTGACCACCCCGACCACTGACGATGCACGCCTGCCGCGTGTGCTGGAGCGCAGCTCCGGGTTCGTCTATTACGTGTCGGTGGCAGGTGTGACCGGTGCAGGCTCGGCGACTACCGAACACGTGACCGAGGCGATTGCCCGCCTGCGTCGGCATACCGACCTGCCGATCAGCGTTGGTTTCGGTATTCGTACACCGGAACAGGCCGCTGCGATCGCACGCCTGGCCGATGGTGTGGTGGTGGGTTCGGCATTGGTCGACAAGATTGCCCAGGCCAAGGAGCCCGCTCAGGCAGTGAATGATGTATTGAGCCTGTGCTCGGCACTGGCTGAAGGCGTGCGCGGCGCCCGTCGCTAAACCGCGTCGCCTTCTTCGCGGGCACGCCCGCTCCCACAGGTACAGCGCCGCTCTCCAGGGCTACGCCGTCCTTGTGGCAGCGGGCGTGCCCGCGAAGAGGCCCTTACAGGCGATAGAGTCCTAGCCACCAAAAATCGACAGATCCAGCGGCCGCACGGCCCCCATCCAGATCGCATGATCCCGGTGATCCGCCAACTCATCCCCCGTCAGCGGATGCAGAAACACCACCAGGCCCTTCCGATACAGCGCCAACCACGGCAACACCACCCCCACGAACTCCGGCTCGAAAGCCAGCTGGCAGCTCCAGTCAGGGTGCGGGCCAACCGGTTTCTGGTGCATGCGCCCCACGGTCACGGGAAACAGCCGCGCCGCCTCTTCGCACAGCTCACGGGCCTGCTCGAGGGTGGATGCGTCGTAGTAAACGTGGGCGTGGTAACCCTTGATCCTCTGCACGATGACTCCTGCTGTTCGGGCTGAAAGTAGCCTGGGCAACGCCCTGGTGATCGGGTTGCGGGTGGGCGATTCGCTGTGCTGGGCGCCCCCGAGGATGTCACAGGCTGCGCTCGTGCTCCAGCCAATCCACAAATCGCTCGATCAATGCACCCCGCCGTTTACGGGGTGGCAGCACGGCATAATAGCCCCGCGAAGACCGCAAGCTCCCTTGCAACGGCTGGCACAGCAACCCTTGCTCTACCAGCCCGTCCACCAGGTGCCTCCAGCCAATTGCTACCCCTTGCCCAGCTATCGCCGCCTGGATCAGCAAGGTGTAGTTATCAAACCGCAACTGCCCAGGCGGCGGCGGGCTGGCCACGCCAAAGCCGCGAAACACCCCTGCCCAGTCAAACCAGCGGCTGGCCTGCTCACCCCGCAAATGGAGCAACGGCAATTGTTGCAAAGCCACGGCTGACAAGGGTTTGCCATGAATCAGCCGCGGGCTGCAGACCGGAAAAACCTCTTCATCGAACAACCAGCGGCTCTCGCCCTGATGGAAGCGCCCATCACCAAACAGCACCGCCACATCGATATCCGGGCGCAGCATCCCCTGGCTGCGCTCACCGGTCACCAGGCTCACGTCGACCTGTGGATACGCTTCGTGAAACCGCTGCAGCCGTGGCATGAGCCAAAATGCAGCAAAGGCGAAGTCGGTGGCGACTTGCAGCACCTCCCGCTGGCCGCGCCCACTGGCCAGGGCAATGCCGTCATCCATCGCCTGCAAACCTTGATGCACCTGCTCGAACAGCAGCTGGCCCGCCTCGGTCAGCTCGATGCCACGGTAGATCCGATCGAACAGGCGTGTGCCCAGCCGCGCTTCCAGGCGCTTTACCTGCTGGCTCACCGCAGGTTGCGTAGTGCCCAGTTCCAGCGCCGCTGCGGTAAAGCCACGCAAGCGCGCCGCGGCCTCGAAAACGCGCAGGGCATCCAGCGACAACTCGGCAAGGTACTCAAACATAAGCTCGGCTAATCCCAGACATTGCCCCGCATGGGCTTTACCCATGTTATCCACAGTCGCATCTTGGTAGGCAAGCGGTCCGCATAACCCCAAACGATGGAAGCCACCATGACGCGCCCGAATATCCTGTTCATCATGGCCGACCAGATGGCCGCGCCCCTGCTGCCGATCTATGGCCCTTCGCCGATCAAGATGCCGCACCTCAGCCGCCTTGCCGAGCAGGCAGTCGTGTTCGACTCGGCCTACTGCAACAGCCCGCTGTGCGCACCGTCGCGCTTCACCCTGGTCAGCGGCCAATTGCCGAGTCGTATCGGCGCCTACGACAACGCAGCCGATTTCCCCGCCGACGTGCCGACTTATGCACATTACCTGCGCCGCCTGGGCTACCGCACCGCGCTGTCGGGCAAGATGCACTTCTGCGGCCCGGACCAGCTGCACGGCTACGAGGAGCGCCTGACCAGTGACATCTACCCGGCCGACTACGGCTGGGCGGTGAACTGGGATGAACCCGACGTGCGCCCGAGCTGGTACCACAACATGTCCTCGGTGCTGCAGGCGGGGCCGTGCGTGCGCACCAATCAGCTGGATTTCGACGAAGAAGTGCTGTTCAAGGCGCGCCAGTACCTCTACGACCATGTGCGCGAGAACGATGGCCGGCCGTTCTGCCTGACCGTGTCCATGACCCACCCGCACGACCCGTACAGCATCCCCAAACGCTACTGGGATCGCTACGAGGCTGTGGATATCCCCATGCCCCACGCTGAATTCAGTCAGGCCGAACTTGACCCGCACTCACAACGCCTGCTCAAGGTCTATGACCTGTGGAACAAGCCGTTGCCTGTGGACAAGATCCGCGACGCCCGCCGCGCCTATTTCGGCGCCTGCAGCTACATCGATGACAACATCGGCCAGCTGTTGCAGACCTTGGAGGAGTGCAACCTGAGCGACAACACCCTGATCGTGTTCTCCGGCGACCATGGTGACATGCTCGGCGAGCGCGGGCTCTGGTACAAGATGCACTGGTTCGAGATGTCGGCGCGTGTCCCGCTACTGGTTCACGCCCCCAAATGCTTTGCACCGCACCGGGTCGCTGCCTCGGTATCGACCTGCGACCTGCTGCCAACCCTGGTGGAACTGGCCGGTGGCGCTGTGGATAACCGTCTTGAGCTGGATGGCCGTTCGTTGCTTGGTCACCTGCAAGGGCAGGGCGGCCACGACGAGGTGATCGGCGAGTACATGGCCGAAGGCACCGTCGGCCCACTGATGATGATCCGCCGTGGGCCGCACAAATTCGTGTACAGCGAAGATGACCCCTGCCTACTCTATGACCTGAGCCGCGACCCGCACGAGCGGGAGAACCTCACCGGCAGCCCGGACCACCAGGCGCTGCTGCAGGCATTTGTCGATGAAGCACGCCAGCGCTGGGATATCCCCGGCCTACGCCAGCAAGTGCTGGCCAGCCAACGCCGCCGTCGCCTGGTGGCCGAGGCGCTGGCCATCGGCAAGCTGAACAGCTGGGACCACCAACCTTGGGTGGACGCCAGCCAACAGTACATGCGCAACCATATCGATCTCGACGACCTCGAGCGCAAGGCACGTTATCCACAGCCCGCACCCCTGGATTGAGAAGAGAGTCCGACATGCACAAGTTCTCCACCGTCGTATTCGCCCTGGCTCTGCCGCTGGGCTTGGCCCCCGCCATGGCCCACGCCGCCGACAGCGACGCACAATGCAGCACCGTGAGGATGGCCGACCCCGGCTGGAGCGACATCGCCTCGACCAACGCCATCGCCCGGCTGCTCCTGGAAAGCCTGGGCTACCAGGTGAAGATCGACAGCCTGACGGTGCCGATCATCTACGGCGGCCTCAAGGATGGCCGGGTCGATGCGTTCCTTGGCAACTGGATGCCGGCGCAGCAAGGCTTCCATGACAAGTTCATCGCCAATGGCGAGGTACAGCAGCTGTCGCGCAACCTTGAAGGCACCGAGTTCACCCTGGCCGTACCGGATTATGTGTGGAATGCCGGCGTCAAGGATTTTGCCGACCTGCAGAAGCACGCTGACCAGTTCGACAAGAAGCTGTACGGCATCGGCTCGGGCGCGCCTGCGAACTTGTCGCTGAAGGAGATCATCGACAAGAACGAATTCAACCTTGGCCAGTGGAAACTGGTGGAGTCCAGTGAGCAGGCAATGCTGGCGCAGGTCGACCGGGCGGTGAAGAAGCAACAGTTCATCACTTTCCTCGGCTGGACGCCGCATCCGATGAACGTGAAGCTGAAGATGCGTTACCTGACGGGCGGCGAAAAGTGGTTCGGCAGCCAGGGCGAGGTGTTCACCCTGACACGCAATGGTTATCCACAAGCTTGCCCGAATGCGGCGAAGCTGCTGAGCAACCTGAGTTTCACCCTGGACATGGAAAACTCGATCATGGCACAGGTTGTGGATAAGAAGATCAGCTTCGATGAGGCAGCCAAGGCGTGGGTGAAGCAACATCCAGAGCGGCTGGAAGGGTGGTTGGCGGGGGTGACCACCAAGGCTGATGGCAATGCCCTGGAGGCCGTCAAAGCCAAGCTCTGATTCCCGGCTTATCCGAATACTCTGTGGGCTTGCCCGCGAACACCGGCAAAGCCGGTGCCAGGCACCGCGGTGAATTCTTCGCGGGCAAGCCCGCTCCCACAAAGGAGATGGGTAATCCTGAAGGATCAGCCCCGAGCGAGTTGCCGGCGCAATTCAGCCAAAACCGGCGCCGTATCAGGCCGTACCCCACGCCAGATAAAGAAGGCTTCGGCTGCCTGCTCAGCCAGCATCCCCAGCCCATCCAGCACCTTGGCCGCCCCCAGCTTGGCAGCCCACTGACAGAACGGTGTAGGCTCCTTGCCATACATCATGTCGTAGCACACCGTGCGCCCCGCCTCGACCAAGCTGTCGGCAATCGGTGGCAGCTCACCGGCCAGGCTTGCCGAGGTGGCGTTGATGATCACATCTACCGGCTCCTGCAACCAGGCAAACCCACTGGCCACCACCGGCCCCAGTTCATCGAACTCCCGCGCCAGCTGCTCGGCCTTCTCCACGGTACGGTTGGCAATCACCAGCGACTGCGGCTGATGCGCCAGGATCGGCTCGAGCACCCCGCGCACGGCACCGCCAGCCCCAAGGATGAGAATGCGCTTGCCGCCCAGTTCGACCCCGGCGTTCACCGTCAGGTCGCGCACCAGGCCAGCGCCGTCGGTGTTGTCGCCCAGCAGCGTGCCGTCGGCCAGCTTGCTCAGCGTATTCACCGCACCTGCACGTTGGGCCCGCGGAGTCAGGCTGTCGCACAGGCGGTAGGCCTCTTCCTTGAACGGCACGGTGACGTTGCCGCCGCTGCCTTGCTTGAAGAAGCCGCGTGCGCAATCGCTGAACTCGTCCAGCGGCGCCAGCAAGGTGGCATACTCCAGGTCCTGGCCGGTCTGCTCGGCGAACAGGCGATGAATCAGCGGCGATTTGCTGTGGCCGATGGGGTTACCAAAAACAACGTACTGGTCCATGGCGATTCCTTGTTTATCCACAGGCTTACTGGCCGAGCCAGTCGCGGTCCTGCAGGAAGTATTCGGTCAGGCGAGCTTCCTCGCTGCCGGGCGCGGCCTTCCAGTCGTAGCCCCAGCGCACTTGTGGCGGCAGCGACATGAGGATCGACTCGGTGCGGCCACCGGACTGCAGGCCGAACAGGGTGCCACGGTCATAGACCAGGTTGAACTCCACGTAGCGGCCGCGGCGGTATTCCTGGAATTCGCGCTGCTGCGAGGTGAAAGGGGTGTGCTTGCGGCGCTGGACGATCGGCAGGTAGGCCTCGACATAGGCATCGCCGATGGCACGCAGGAAGGCAAAGCAGGTGTCGAAGTCCCACTCGTTCAGGTCGTCGAAGAACAGCCCGCCAATGCCACGCGGCTCGCCGCGGTGTTTGATGTGGAAGTAGCGGTCGCACCAGGCCTTGTAGCGCGGGTACACATCAGCGCCGAACGGCGCGCAGGCCTGCTCGGCCACGCGGTGCCAATGGATGCAATCTTCTTCGTTGCCGTAATAGGGGGTCAGGTCGAAGCCACCGCCGAACCACCAGACTGCCTCTTCACCTTCCTTTTCGGCGATGAAGAAACGCACGTTGGCATGGGACGTCGGCACATGCGGGTTGTGCGGGTGGATCACCAGCGACACGCCCAGGGCCTCGAAGCCGCGGCCTGCCAGTTCGGGACGGTGGGCGCTGGCCGATGGCGGCAGGCCGGCGCCGAACACGTGGGAGAAGTTGACCCCGCCTTTCTCGATCAGCTTGCCATCCCCGATCACCCGCGTGCGGCCCCCGCCACCGGCTTCGCGCACCCAGGCGTCCTCGACGAAGCGGGCGCCGCCGTCTTCAGCTTCGAGGGCAGAGCAGATGCGGTCTTGCAGGTCGAGCAGGTAGGCTTTCACGGCCTCGGTGCGGCTAGTCATCGGGTCACCAGGAACGGGCAGGGAAGAATTCGCCGCGTAGCATACCACCGCCGGCGCGCGCGCCGCAGTTGACGGCGATCAGGCAAAGGCGTCCGATAGAAGGCCTTTTCCCGATCCCGACAACAGGAGTGCGAGATGGCCAAGCGTATCCAGTTCAGCCAGCATGGCGGCCCGGAAGTGCTGCAGCTTGTGGAATTCGACCCTGCCCCACCGGGGCCGCAGCAGGTGCGCGTGCGCAACCATGCGATCGGCCTGAACTTCATCGACACGTACTTCCGCAGCGGGCTGTACGCACCGCCGTCCTTGCCCTCTGGCCTGGGTACCGAGGCGGCGGGCGTGGTCGAGGCGGTGGGCGAGGGCGTGACCCGGCTGAAGGTCGGTGACCGCGTGGCCCATGCCGGCGGACCCCTGGGCGCCTACAGCGAAGTGCATACACTGCCGGAGGCCAACCTGGTCAAGCTGCCGGACAACATCAGCTTCGAGCAGGCGGCAGCGGTGATGCTCAAGGGGCTGACCGTGCAGTACCTGTTGAAGCAGACCTATGAGGTGAAACCGGGCGATGTGATCCTGTTCCATGCCGCAGCGGGTGGTGTCGGTTCGCTGGCTTGCCAGTGGGCCAAGGCCCTGGGCGCCAAGCTGATCGGCACCGTCAGCTCCGCCGAGAAGGCCGAGCGGGCCAAGGCGCTGGGGGCGTGGGCGACCATCGACTACAGCCGCGAGGACGTGGCCAAGCGGGTGCTGGAGCTGACCGATGGCAAGAAGTGCCCGGTGGTGTATGACGGCGTCGGTGCCGACACCTGGCTGACCTCGCTGGACTGCCTGCAGCCGCGTGGGTTGATGGTGAGCTTCGGCAATGCCTCGGGGGCGGTGAGCGGGGTGAACCTGGGGATTTTGTCGCAGAAGGGCTCGCTGTATGTGACCCGGCCGACATTGGCGACCTATGCCAACAATGCCGAGAACACCCAGGCCATGGCGGATGACCTGTTTGCGATGATTGGCAGTGGGAAGCTGGTTGTGGATATCCAGCAGCGGTACCCGCTGAGTGAGGCGGCGAAGGCGCAAGAAGAGTTGTCGGCACGCAGGACGGTGGGGTCTACGGTTTTGTTGCCTTGAGCCTGGCTGGAGATCGCGTCATGGCGGACAGGTGCCTGCCTTGAGATTTGCAGCGCCTGTGAGATCGAGCGCCGCCCGCGCGGCGCATCGCGGGCAAGCCCGCTTGTATGGTTAGACTTGAAGGGGTGGTGGGACTAAATGCCCGATTCTGACTGTTAGCAGCAGTACAGACCGTGGGAGACATCGCCCCACCCCTTCCACCAAAGCGCCGATAAAGAATGCATCGTTTGCAAGCGACGATAGAAGCAAGCCAGCGCCTCTTGGTGAAACCCCTTCAAGCCGAAA